>CAWVVG010000004.1:0-32407 GCA_963932775.1 uncultured bacterium | reverse complement strand
CTGCATCGGCGTCTGCATCTGCATCGGCGTCTGCATCTGCATCGGCGTCTGCATCGGCGTCTGCGTCCGCGTCTGCATCCGTGTCTGCATCTGCATCGGACGCCGAGGAAGTGTCGACGGTCTGCATTTCTCCGCTGGGCTTGGAGGAGCAGGCAGTAAATGAAAACAGTAGAATAGTTTGGATGCGCATGATGTCTCCCATGGGCCAGCTAACCCGTTGGCGGCAATCACCTGAATGCTTACCGCCGCCAGAATCCCGGAACGAACAGGCTCAGCAGGCTGAAGAATTCCAGTCTGCCCAGCAACATGCAGAAACTCAGTACCATCTTCGATGCATCGGAGAAGAAGCCATAGTTATCGGTTGGGCCCACAGCACCGAACCCAGGTCCAACATTGGCTACGCAAGCCAGCGACGCCATCATGGCTGTGGTCAGGTCCACGGGGTCGAGAGCTGCCACGATGGTCGCCCCCATGATCACAGTTCCTACAAAAATGAGTGCGTAGGCGAGGGTGCTCCGCACAATGTTTTCTGCGACCGGATTGTCGCCAAGACGGATGGGGGCCACCAAATTGGGGCGAAAACCAATGCGGATCTCATGCACGACCACCTTGAGAATGATCATGATTCGAATGAGCTTCATGCCGCCGGTGGTGGAACCCGCCATTCCGCCGCAGAAAAACAGCATGAGCAGCAGGGTTCGACTCACCGTAGACCATTGCTCAAAGTCTTGGGTGCCGAAGCCCGTACCGGTCATGATGGCGACCACCTGAAAGGATGAATACCGCAGTGCATCGCCGAGCCCGTGGGTGGCATTCATCAGCATGTCGGCTGAAATCAGGAGCGTCACTCCACCGAACAAGATGGTGTAGAAGCGAAATTCTTGACTGGTCCTGAATACGTTGAGGCCCTCTGTTCGGGCCCGATGGAACAGCCCAAAGTTCGTACCCGCAAGGAGCATGAACACCAAGATCACCATCTCCACGGCGAGGCTGTTGTATTCGCCAATGCTGCCGTTCTTAATGGAGAACCCTCCGGTCCCAAGGGTGGAGAATGAGTGGATCACGGCATCGAACCAGGGCAAGCCGACCATCCTCAGAATGATCAACTCGACCACAGTGAACGTGATGAAAATCCACAGCAGAGCCTTGGCCGTGTCGCGAATACGCGGGGTGATGCCCCCCGCTTGGGGTCCTGCAGCCTCGGATTGGAACAGACGCTTGCCACCGGCACCCAAGCCGGGCAACAAGGCCACAAAGAGGACAACAATCCCCAGGCCGCCGAGCCAATGGGTCCCCATTCGCCACATGTGAAGCGGTGCGGAGAGTCGGTTTTCAATTTCTGGGAGAATGGTGGCGCCTGTGGTGGTCAGGCCCGAGAAGGCTTCAAACAGGGCATCCGCCCAGCTCATCTGTGCACCGAGCACGAAGGGAACCGCACCAAAGATGCCCATGGCGATCCAGATCACGCTCACGACAAAGAGGGCCTCTCTGCGGCCGAGCTTCATCGGAACCCGCCAGCTGGCGAGCAAGGAAAGAACACCAGGAATCAATACGACACCTGCGGCCATCATCATCTGGTCGAAGCCGGCCTTGGTCTCATCGGGGTCCCAACCAAGCGCCGGGTCGGCCAGGTACCCGAGGGTGCCACACAGAGCCATATGGCCTGAGAGCACAAGCAGCAGCAGTCCCACAGGGCGTGCGGTAATGCGGAGTAGTGAAAATTGGTTGCCATTGGCAAGGTTGCTCAAAACAGTCCTCGCTTGAACAACTTAGAGACCGCTTTTCGCTGGGAGCCCAAGGCCAGCACCACGACTGTGTCACCCGGCTCTACCTGGGTGTTTCCTTGGGCAATGGTCACGCCGTTTATGCCCACAACGCCCCCGATGGAAACGCCTGTGGGTAAGGACACCTTGCTGAGCAGTCCCTCGGTGATGGGACTGTTGAGCGCGGCCACGACCTCGAGTACTTCAGCATCACCCTCGCCCAAGTGGATCACGCTCTCGATTTGAGCGGGTCGGGCGTAGCGGAGGATGTGGTCGGCTGCGACTTGGCGAGGGGAGATGGCCATATCCAGCCCCAGTTCTCGGTAGATTTCGATGTATGCCGGGCGGTGGACGACGCTGCATACCCGGGGCGTGCCGAGGCGCTTGGCCAGCAGGGCGCTCATCATATTGTTCTCGTCGTCTTCGGTGACGGCGAAGTACAGATCGGCGCGGTCTACATTTTCTTCGCGCAGCTTTTCGACGTCGGTGCCATCGCCGTGCACCACGTTCACTCGCGGGAGGCACATGGCGAGCTCTTTCGCTTTCTCACGGTCTGTCTCCAGCACCGTCACATCCACCCCCACCTTGGCGAGCTGGCGAGACAGGTGTTCACCGAGGACATTGCCGCCGTAGATCACCACTTTTCCGGCCGAATAGCCGTGTACAAACAGATCTTCGACTTCGTTCATTCGACCTGTTTTGCCAAAGAGAAACACTCGGTCACCAGATATGAGAGAGTCTTCTCCTGCTGGAATGAACAATTTATCGCCCCGGATGACCGCTCCGACTCGTGTTTGATCCGGTAATTTTAGTGACCGGAGTTTCTTTCCGATGACCGCGGAGTCAGCGGGCAGTTCGACCTCAGCCAATTCAATTTGATTGTTGGCAAACATGTGAATGTCAATCGCACCGTGAGAACGGGCAATGTCGAACATTTCATCGGCCACAAGGATGTGGGAGTTCACCACCATATCGATGCCGAACATGCCGTAGTGCAGGCCTTTTTCCTCCTCACCGGGTGCGGAGTCTTCGTACTCGCCACTCTGCAGTCGGGCGACAGCCCGTCCCGCCCCCAATTGCTTGGATGCCAGCGCCGCGATGAGGTTGACTTCGTCCGAGTCGGTGGTACACACGACCAAATCCGCGGTGTCTACACCAGCGAGGGCCAAAGTGCGCGGGTTGGCCCCGTAGCCCTTGAGGGTCGCCACATCGAGCCGCTCACTCATCAGATCGATTCGATCCTTGTCGATGTCGACCGCCAGCACCTCGTGGCGTTCTCCCGACAGCGTCTCGGCGATGCACGCGCCCACTTCACCCATGCCGATGATTACCACTTTCATCTTTGGCTCCATTTGGGTCCTTTCCCGGCCCCCAGTTGATTCACCATCATAAGCCGCCCGACCCAAAGCCGGAAGACGCGCGTTTTCGAACCGGCCAATCGATGGGTTTGGCCGGGACATATCCCAGCACTTCGTGGGCTCGCTGTCCATCGAGTACACCCGAATAAATAAACGATCGTCGATTCATTCCATATCGGAAGTCATGTCCGGTGAGCCGGCGGCGGATTCGGTACAATGGGGTCAAGATGGAGTCGATGGCCGGTAGGCCAATGCGGCCCCATCGTTTGATGGCTGTGCTGAGGGGCAGTGTGTCTGCACCAGGAATGTTGAACACGCCTTGTTCAACGCTGTGGATCGCGGCGCTGAGGGCCACTACGGCATCGTCGATGGTCATCAGGTTGATCATGGGGTCAAAGCCGGCAGGTTGAAAGCAGACGGGGCTTTCCAGATAGTCGAACAGTTGTGAACCGGTTCCGGGTGCCAGCACTTCAGCCATCCGCAGGACCACAATCTGGAGTGGGCTCATTCCCATTCGTACACAAGCGGAGACGTCGGCTTCAATGCGGTCTCGGACCCACTGAGGGGCCTGACCCGACATGTTTAGTGGGTGTTCCTCACCAATGAGCACCGGAAGGTCTCGCTGCACCTGGTAGACGGCTGAGGCCGATCGCACGATCAGGCGGCGGATGGTTGGGTGCCGCTCACAGTGGGTCATCAGGTTGCGCACCGAGTCCACATTGTATGCGTGCACTCGTTGCCCTTCGTCCGTGGCCGAGAGGTGCATGGCGGTGTGAATCACCGTGTCGACGGCCAAGGTTTTTGCTGTGTCGAACAGCAACTGGTGCAGGCGACGGTTCTTGCCAATGTCGACGCTCCGTACTGTGAGGCGCTTGGATGGGGCGATGGGGAAGGTGTCTTGGTGGTAGCCAGTGACTGCAACGATGTGACCAATGCGCGAGTCATTGAGCAGGGCGCGGACCAAGGCTTCTCCGATGGGTGCCCCCGCACCGGTGACCAATACGCAGGTTGTTTTGCTCGGTTTGGCGCTCATTCGAAGATTCCGGTGCGCTCACTGAGTCCGCGCTGAACAAGCTTCTGTACCGCTTCTTGAACCCGGGTGGCGACCGCTTTGATCGCACCCGGATCATCCGCCTGCTCGGGCTGGAACTCCTCGTGGACGGCGATTGGTTCCCCGTAGTACAAGTGGTACCGAACGGGCAGGGGTATCGGTACGGCAGGTATGGGCATGACGGGCAGGCCAAAGAGCTTGCCCAGTCGCCGGCTGGTGAACAGCGCTGGGAACTGTTCTTCGCCGCCGACTATGCCGACGGGCACAATGGGGGCTTGGTGTCGGATGGCGAGCTCGGCGTGTCCTTCACGGAATTTTTGGAGCTGGTAGCGCTTGGACCATGGCTTCACGATTCCGGGAACACCCTCGGGGAAGATCATCAACATCTCTCCCGAACTTAGCAAGGTTCGCGCGTTGCCACGGGAACCACCGACCATTCCACCTCGGGCGAATAAAGTGCCGAGGTACGGCAACGATGGGACAAAGTGGTCGGCGATGGGTCGGGCTACCCGGGGAGGCTGAGTGTTCCGGAGAACATCCAGCCAGAGCATCATTCCGTCGATGGGTATGTTGCCAGAGTGGTTGGCTGCAAGCACCGCGGGACCATGGCCTGGGATGTGTTCGTGTCCGTGACTGCGCACTCGGAAATACTTGTCGTAGAGGGGTGCGACGAGGACTTCGCCCAGCGCCACAAAGCTGGGGTGCATTCCGAAGGCATCAAAGCCGTGACCGGCATCCTGAAAGTGCAGATTTGCGATTCGACTTTGGCTGGAAGCATCCAAGAACAGCGCTGAGAATGCATCGGCGATGGACGGTGAGAAGGCCATGACCCGAACCTATCGCGTGGGGTCCATCCGGGCGGCTTCAGCCCGTGCTTGTTGCGCGTCTGTTTCACGACCGAGGCGGACCAAAATGTCCGCCTTTAAACGCAACAGGCGCGCCTTTGTGAATGGGGAGTTGGACTTCAGTTTCAGCGCTGCCTCTACTTGCTTCAGTGCTTTTTCATTCTCGCCCGCTGCGAATAGGCTCCGTGTCTGGGCTTCGGCCTCATGAAATTGAGGCCTTCCTCGGGTGGGGGGTGGGGCTGACTGGGGGGGAGCGGCCTGCGCGATGTCTTCATCGGGCCTCTCCTCTGGCTCCATCTCGTCGGCTTCCATCTCCAGGTCGTCTTCAGTCATTGTCTTGGAAGGGCTGGGTGCTTGAGCGGACCCAGCCCGGTCCGTTGCCCCGCCTCCGCCCCCGCCAGTGGCACTCTGGTACCAGCGAGCGGCTTTCCTTCGTGATTTTTTTCGTTCCCGTCCGCCCATGGGGGTTCCTGAACCACCCGACGTCGCCTCAGTCAGAATGCTGCCAATGGCCATCGCGGGGCCGTCGGCTGAGCCGAAGCCATCGATTTCATCCAGCGCACCCACTGGCGGCATCGACTGGGCTTGGAGTTGACCCTTCACCTCACTGGATGAGCCTCTGGCTTGAGGCGCCAGCTCAGTGGCTTCTCGACTGGGCCTGCGGCGTGCAGTGGTTCGGCTGGTGGGGAGGGGGCGGGCAGATGGACTGGCTTCAGGTGGCTCCAAGGCCGCGACAACCGGGCTCACTTCCATTTCTTTTTTTGCGTTCTCAAAGGTGACGGTATGAAGTTGAAGCGCATCTGCTGCTGCAGAAGGGGCGGCAGGCACATAGCTGCCGACAATCGAAGGATTACTCTCCGAGGCCCTATCGGGCATTCGGCCGACGAAGAAGAGGGTCGTTGCTGCGACTGCTGCGACCGTCAGTGATGGGCCGGTCCACCAGCGTCTTCGGGCCCAGCTTCTGGGGGTTTCAGGGGGGTGGGTCTCGGATGGGAGCGGCGACGCAGCACGGTGACTCGGTGGCGCAAGCTCTATCAATTCTGCAGTCTGTGGTTCCGCTGCAAAGGGACCTTCGGTCACGCTGTTCAGGATGTCTTCGATGCCCAGGCTGGGGGCCGGTGCCATCTCTGGGCGCAGCGCATAGAAGGCTTCGACAATACCGATCGGCAGAAGGTCGGGGGGGGCGGTGCCGGGTCCGGCTTCCAACCACCGCCGAAGGGCCTCACCAATGGCGGGATCAACCAGGGGACCATCGCTGAGCGATGCCAGCACGGCCTCGATGGTTACCGATGGCGCAGGTGCATACTCGGGCCGCAGGGCGAAGATGGTTTCCACGACCTCTGGGTCAAGGGACTCCGGCACGGTGCCATCTGGGGCGCCCTCGAGCCATTGGGCTAGGATTTGTGCGTTCAGGTTTTCGCTCACTGTGGATACACCTTGCGGAAGGCCTTGGCTGCCCGGTGGAGAATGACGTCAAAATTGCCGACCGAAACCCCGAGCGATTCGGCGCACTCTTCCCGGTCTCGGTCCTCAATGAGCCGCAGGCGCAGGGCTGTGGCATATCGAGGGTTGAGCGCCTCGAGTGCCGCGTTCACCTGGTCTCGTGTTTCCGCCACTTCGGGTGCACGGTCTGGGGCTGGCGGTGGGGTAGACATGGTTCGTTCGATGGTGGTTTCGGGGTGTTCTAGGGCCTTGCGGTCTCGCTTTCGAGATCGGTGCACATCGATCGCTCGGTTGATGGCAATGCGACGGAGCCAGAAGAAGATGCTGCGGTCGTGGTTTGAAAAAGTCTCAATGCGTTCTAGGGCAATTCGAAAGGTGTCCTTGAGCACATCTTCTGCCAGCTCTGGAACAGGAAGCTTGGGCAAGATCGCCCGCCGGTAGAGACCATCCGCGAACCACTGAAAGAGAATGCCAGCAGCGTGGCGATCCCCTTCACGGATTCGGGCGACGACTGCACGCTCCTCATCGAGGGGCGGTAGGTCCGTTGAACCGGCGTGTCCCAAGGACGTCTCCTTTATCGTCCACCCTCACAACGAGGATGGACCCACAGTCTTACACTTGCTCACCTTGTTTCCAACCCAAGCGTACCCGCAAGGTACTTGGCGGAATACGGGAGGGTCATGCTCGACGTGCGAACAACGACCGATCCGGATGTGATTGAGGGGTACCTGAGCGATGCCTCGAACACCCGTGGTCATGCGGAGTGTCTGGCGCTGCCCAAGAACACTTCGGAAGTCGCGGCCATTATGGTCCATTGTCAGACCAAAGCCATTCCCTTGACCGTCACGGCCCAACGGACCTCTACTACCGGAGGACCCGTACCCAACGGTGGCTGGCTGATGTCCATGGAGGGGCTGGATGAGGTGTTTGGCCCCGATGATGTCGGCGCGGGCGTCATTTTAGGTTCCCATCAGTCGATGCTGGAGGCCCAAGGCTTGTGGTTTCCACCCGACCCGACATCCCGGCACGAATGTACCGTTGGCGCGGCGATTGCCTGCAATGCATCGGGAGCGCGCAGTTTTCGGTTTGGACCGACGAGGCCCTGGATTACCGCAGTCGAGGTCGTGTTGCCGACCGGCGAGGTGTTGTGGGCAGATCGCGGAACACCCATCCCGGCGCAATGGCCTGTGGTTCGCTGGAGTGAGCCCGACGTAAAGACTGCCGCGGGCTTTTACCCAGCCGACAATTTACTCGACTTGCTGATTGGTTCAGAGGGCACACTCGGCGTGATTACGCGGGCACGGCTGAAGCTTCTCGATGCGCCGGCGGGTGTGTTGGGTCTCATTGTTTTCTTTGATGCGATGGAGCCGTGCTTGGACTTTGTCGGGGTGGCTCGACAGGGTGCTGGACGCCGAGGTGGGGCATCGATTGAAGGGTCCTTGAATCCCATTGCCATTGAGTTTTTGGATGCAAACGCACTGGATATGGCCCGGGTACGAATTCCAGATGTGCCAATGGAGGCCACTGCAGCATTGTTCATCGAGGTCGCCCATGGCGGTGAGGCCCCCCTCGAGCAGTGGTGGGAGGCCATCGTGGCGGCGGGTGCGCTCGCGGAAGACACCATCGTCGCGGATGATGCTTCGGGCCGGGTTCGACTGCAGGCACTTCGACACGCGATTCCCGCGGGCGTCAATGAGGCGGTGGTTGCCAATGGCATGCCCAAGATCGGTACGGACTTTGCGGTGCCAGACGGGGCGCTGGCTGACATGATGAAGGCCTACGCTGAAGTCGAGATGCCGTCGGTGTGTTTTGGCCACATTGGAGACAACCATCTTCATTTGAATCTGCTTCCGCGCGACTCAAGTGAACTCAAGACTGCCACAGAGACCTACCGGCGCTTGGCCCATCTCGCTGTCTCGATGGGAGGAACGGTCTCAGCAGAGCACGGGATCGGGAAGATTAAGCGGGGCTTGCTCGCAGAAATGGTGGGGCCGGAGGTCTTGGACTCATTCGGGCGCTTGAAGCGTCATGTGGACCCATCTTGGGTGCTTGGAAGGGGCACAATGCTGTCATCACCCGACGGATAACTGGACAATTGGGGTTTTCATCAGATAAGGTGGTTGTAGGGAAATCGGGGGACTTCCACGGAGGTCTCGATGGGTGAATCGCTCATCGCCGGCACCATAGTACGGCATCAAGAACGACTGAAGCGCTTGGGGACCTCCATTTCGGCGGTGGACACGGGCCTGCGCATTGCGATCAGCGTCGAGCATGCTCAAGCATTTCGCCGAGTCATCGCGATGCTCATTGGTATGCCCTCTGCGGTTGCGGGGCTGGTGTTCTGCGGCGTATTTTTTGACGGCTGGGACGGCCATGGTGTGTGGTATGGCGTCTGTTGCTTGACGGTCAGTACACTCGCCATTCGACCATCCTTAAGCCAGATAGACACACAGAGGCTTAGCCTTCAACAACGGCTGTTGGAGTTGGTGCTTCAGCGCCAGCGAGTGACGGAGGCCCTCGAGAAGCTGTACATCGAAGATGACCGGTATTCACAGGTAAAGACTCCGATCGAAGTCAAGAACGAGGCCGCCTGAGCATTCGTTGCGAGTCCACGTACCGCAGCGGCTAAATCTCTATCTCTGGACACCAGATCGGCAGGGTGTTCGGAGACAATGCAATCGGGGCGCCGGTACCGGCATCGTGGAGTCCAGACACGGTGGCCTCTCCCCATGCGCGCTCGTCATCGATGTAGATGACTTGTATCGCGGTGGTGTCGCCTCCACTGGAGTCGGTCCAATAGGTTGGAACACCGGTACTGGGGGATTCCTCCAAGAGCCTGACTTCTGCCCGGTGGTCCGTGGAGCTGTATGTGCCTGCACCATCGAAGGTCTGCATCACCTGCATCGTGAGCACATAGTTGTGGCTCCGTGCAGAGTCTCGCCAAAAAGCCCTAAAATTGGTCGAGCCTCGGAAGTGCTGGCAGCTTGGCAGGTCGAAGTTGAGATTGCTGCCATCCGAGAGTGAAATGGAGAACGGGCCCGGATCTGCGGGGAAGTCTTCTGAGCCGACTGGACCACCATCTTCGTCGGGGGCCCCCTCGTCCGAGTCCCCAGATGCGCCGCTGTCATGGTTCGTGGGGCTTCCGCTCTCGGAGGATGTGTCTTTGGCTCCGCATCCGAGTGCGAGCGCCAGGGCCAACCGTTCAATATGCCTCACGATGCACCTCCAAGAGGTTTTTGACTTAAGCTGGGTCCAAGTGTCGTGCTACAACGGACTTGTCTGGCCATGAGGAGTTGATGCGGAATCCCCGATTGCTGGCCCTGGCTGCAGGACCCCTGCTCTGTGCGTTGGTGGCCTTTATGGACACGCCAGCCGGTTTAACCTTTGCGGGGCAGCGCTCATTGGCCGTCTTGGCCTTGTGCGTGACTTGGTGGGTTTTCACGCCCGTCGGTCTTCCTGTCACCAGCATCATGGGGCTGGCTCTTTTGCCGATCATGGGCGCAATGGACGCCGCCGATGCGTTCTCGCTGTTCGGAAACCAGGCTGTCTTCTTCGTAATCGGGGTTTTCTTGGTCGCTGCAGTGATGATGGAGACAGGCCTCAGCGCCCGCCTCAGTTTGATCGGCTTGCGGCGCTTCGCAAAGGACGAGAATCGACTGTGCAATGGGGTCTTGCTGGTGAGCTGGGCGTTGTGTGCAGTGGTGGTCTCCCACGCGGTCGCTGCCCTGATGTTGCCGATCGTGCTGGAATTGATTCGTTCTCTGAACCTGGGCCCACGTTCCCGGACGGCTCGTCGGCTGTTGTTGTCGATGGCTTGGGGGACGGTAGCTGGATCCAACTTGACCCTACTCTCCAGCGCGCGGGCCACGCTCTCATTGGAGCTGTACGGTGGCTACCTCGCGGATCGGGCCATGCCTGCGGATCCCATTGGATTCTTGGAGTACTCCATGGGCGCTCTGCCGGTGTCCATGGCCAGCGTGATCATGGCGGCCATCGTCTTGCGTTGGATGTTTCCTCCCGAGAACCTCGATCTGGGCCCAGCGGTTCAGAAGCTCGACCAGAAGGTCAGTGACATGGGGCGCATGTCGGGGCGCGAATGGACGACGCTTGTGGTGATCGCCACGATGATCTTCTGTGTGGTTCGTTTTGGTAGCGAGTATGGGCTTGGAACCGTTGCACTGATGTTTAGCGCCATTCTGTTCGCCCTTCAGACCCTCCAATGGGAGGATGCAGAGCGATACGTGAACTGGGGAGTTGCGCTGATGTACGGGGGTGCCATCGCCATCGGATCCGCTCTCCACAGCTCTGGAGCGACATCGTGGTTGATTACGACCGTGATGCCCAGCTCGGACATCAATCCATGGGTTGCGTTGGGTACTGCGGCTGTGGTCACCGCGGGCATGACCGAACTGGTGAGCAATTCCGCGGTGATCGCTGTGGTCATGCCGGTGCTTCTGCCCGTAGCGGAGCACGCCTCACTGGACCCGAGGGTGTTCGCTTGGTCGGCACCGATCAGCGCAGGCCTGGCCTTTGTATTGCCGACCTCTACGCCCGCCTTGGCGATGGTGTTTGGTACCGGGTACCTGCGCATCAAGCACACGCTGCCGGGGCTGCTGATTACGCTCTTCTCTCTGCTCGTTTTCTTGGCTGTGGCCCGTTGGCTGTGGCCTCTTGTCGGACTCCCGGTGACCCCATGAGTGACTTTCGGATTCTCCTCGCCGTTTCAACCAGCCGATACTCCCGTGCCTTGGTGGACCTCGCCATGAGCGAAGCCGAGAAGCTCTCCGCGTCGGGCACCAAGCAGGTTGCCATCGATGTGCTCTACATTCTCGAAGGTGAGGACTTGCTCCACATCAGTCATCAGGTTGGCGATCAAGGCTTCTTGGGCCTCTCCACCACCGCGGATGTCATCAGCACCTTGGGTGCAGAACACCACAGGATGGCCCTGCTTCGCATCGACGAGGTGAAGGCCGCGGCAGCAACAAAGGGCACTCCTGTATCCGTGCTGGAGGTAGATGGGCGCTTTGTTGAGAGTGTGCTGGAACAGGCGGGAAAGGCTTCCTACGAGACGATACTCATTACGCGGGCAGACAGGCCCTTCGTGAGTCGCATTCTCTTTGGTTCAGAGGCGGACCGGGTTGCCAAGATGGTCAAGAAAGAAGGGCTCGGTCACGTCATCATCGACGACGAGGACTAGCCTGATTTCATGCGATGGTCTGAAGTCTCCGCCAGATCATTTGCCCAAGCAGGCCAGAATCTTGGTCTGGAAGTCGTCGTATCCGGTACACCAGCTTCGATGGTTGCTGGCGGGCCCGCAGTCGGCGCTTTCTTCCGCCCACCCGGTGCCGGTGAAGCGCCCATCCTCTGCCCGTAAGAAGTAGATCTGTTTGAACCCTTCCAGGGCGAAGAACTTGTCCCATGCTTCGACGGTATCTCCGCCTGGGTTGAAGTGGATTCCCCACTCCTTATTGAATGGGGAGCCGGACTTTAAGGAGCCCTTGAACACCCGGGCGACCACGCCGGTCTCCGCTGTCTTTTGGAGTTCTTCAGGTGGCGGTGCCCATTCTTTTATTCGTTGCTTCTCGGGGTATGAGCCCTTCTGGACGAAGGCGATCTCAAACACGAGATCAGACTCTTGAACCTTGTCGCACAACGGTTTTTGGTCTCCACCGAATGCGGTGAGACTGAGTGTGAGCCAAAACATTGCGCCTCCGGGAAATGATAGTTTAACGCCGAATCTCATGGTATTCAGTTTCTGTATTCACCGCCCATACGTCGTGCTTTTGTCCCATCAGATTCTCTACACTTAGCAGTGCGGTCAGGATGGAGTGGTCGGAATTGTTGTACTTGAACATTCCGTAGCGACCCATTGGATGCAGGTTGGAGAAGCGCTTTACATGCTCCACGATGGTATTCAGGTGCTGGTCGTAGCCCCGGTTGTACACGGGGTATGCCTTGGGTGCCCGAACCACGCAGCCGTCGATGATGCGCGCGCCCTTGAGCAGCTTTGTGGCATGCATCTCCTTGGTGGCTAGCTCAATCAAGGCCTCATCGCTCATGTTCCACAGGGGCTCATCGTCTGAGCAGAAGTACTCCAGGCCCAAGCTTGTCTTGGATGGGTCGGGAACCATGTCCGGCGACCAGTTCTTATAGTTCTGAATGCGACCCAGCTGCAGGCTTGGTTCGTGTACATAAATCCAGTTGTCGGGAAAAAGATCCGGAGCATCCGCGATGAGGTTGACGGTGAGCAGGTTGCGGTAGCTGAGCGAGGCGGCGGCGCGCTGTACGTCTTCGGGTGGGCTCAGGCCTCGCACCAGGGCTGTCAATGGAATGGACGAGAGTACGTGATCGGCATCGAATTTGATCTCCTCTCCGTCGCATATCGCCCGAACCTGAGAGATCTTTCCATCGACATGTTCCAGGCCCACTACCTTGCAGTGGTGTCGGATCTCGCCGCCTTGCTCAATCACCAATTTCGCCATCTCGTCGTACATCTGCCCGGGGCCACGCCTGGGGTAGTGGAACTCCTCAATTAGAGAGGCAATGTCACTTTGTCCTCCGACAACACGGTCGATTGGACGCCGTAGGGCACCGATGATCGCCGTGGAGAGTTCCATGTTTTTGATTCGCTGGGCCGCCCAGTCTGCACCGATCTCGTGGGTCGGGATTCCCCAAACCTTTTCGGTATACGAACGGAAAAAGATGTCGAACAGTCGATAGCCGAACCGATTGGAGACCCATTCCTCAAAGGTGTCCTCGTTGCCTCGTCCCCGCATGCGGGCGCGGCCATAGGACAGGACGCAACGGGCGCTCTCGACCAGGCCGAGGTTCTTGAGCGCATTGGTCGCGCGCAATGGGTAGTCGAAGAACCGACCTTGGTAAAAGATTCGACTCTGTCTCGGCCGGACGAGAAGTTGATCGCCCAGAATGTCTTCCCAGAGCTTTTGGACCTCATCAAACTTGGTAAAAAAGCGGTGTCCGCCAATGTCGAACAAGAAATCTTTGTACGAAACGGTTCTGCACATCCCCCCTACCGTTCCGCTCATTTCGAGAACGATGGGCTTGTGTCCGTGCTTTGTGAGGGAATATGCGGCCGCTAAACCTGCGGGACCGGCACCCAGAATGATGACCTTCATCGATGGACTCCGGTTGGATCATAGCCCGTGAGATATGCATCGTATGATGAGCGTATGGATGCTGGTACTGATTGGTTGCTTTGGTGACGACCCCGTTGCCGGCCATGCCATTGGTGCAGGCGACGATCGCCCGGTGTGGATGTACCGGTTGAATGGCGTTGGGTGGGAGCGTTCTTCGGTTCCTGTGGCGCATAGTGTGTCTAGCCTGGGCTTGGGCCTGGACGGCGAGCAGTTGGTTTTGAGCATGCAGTGTTTCTGGGGAGACTGTGGCAGCGAGTCCAAACGAAGGGAAATCGGGCCACCGATTCATGCCATTACGACCACAGATCTGTTGAACTGGAAGCCAGATATGGCGCGATTGGTGGATCCGGAAGACCGGGTGCCGATCGACACTGAGGTTCGGGGCGATGAGGTCTGGTACTTTGGCACGGTAGCCGGAACGATGGGAGACCCGGCCAAGCACGCGGAGTCGCATCGGATCTACCGAGCGCAACGCCAAGAGGACAAGCTGATTTCCCCGGAGCTGATGATCGAGGGGAGCGGATTGGCCGACCCAGCTCCGCTTATCGTGGGGGGCAAGCAGTTCCTGTTTCTGACCACAAAGCCCGGGATGTCCATCGGTCTTGCCCGTGGAACACCCCTGCGTGTCACGCGGGAGTGGGCCGGTGTGAGCGTGCCCCATGCCATGTGGGTTGGAAAACAAATTTGGCTGTGGGCCCAGACTGTCCGAAACGGACGCATGGTTCCAGTACGCAGCATCAGCGAAGACCTGGGAGAGACGTGGTCTGAATGGGATGCGCCTCTTCCAATGACCGGATTGAGCTCATGTGGAAACCCAGTAGGCGTCGTTTTTGATGGTACGCCAGTCGTCTTCTGTGTGACGGAGCCCCTGGGAGTGATCGCGCCGTGAGTGCCGCCAGACGCATCATTGTGGATCGACTCCAAACGTGGGTGCCTTTTGTGGGTTGCGCGGGTTTTATGGCTTGGGTGCTCACGAGTGCGGACCGAGTGCCCACAGGAGATGCACCTCATCTTCTTGCGATCTCAGAGCGGCTGACCTCAATGGTGCGAGAAGGCCAGATACTCGAGTTTTTTGAGGCCTGGTCCGGACTGGTCACCCCCCATCCGCCAGCTGGCTTTCTTATACCCGTAGTTTGGCAGACGCTTCGGTTCGGAAATGCCGTGCCATGGTTGACGGCTTTGACGGGCATGGCGCTGATATGGCATGGCATGGGACTGCTCTTTCGCGGCGAAGGACGGAGTCCAGTGGGACCGTGGCTCGGTGGATTGATGTTGTTCTCAATGTCGGCCACCTGGTCCTTTGTGGCCCACATGGCGTGGGATGTTCTCGCCGCTGGGTGTGTGTGTGCTTGCGTCGCTCATCTGCACGCCTCCGACGGGCTGAGAAACAAGGGTCACGCCTTGGTGTTCGGTGTGTTCATGGGCATAGGCTTTGTCACCAAGTACACCTTCCCGGCCTTCTTGGTACTGCCGGTTGTGTTCGCCGGCGTGGCTGTGATCCGATTCCGAAGCTTCAGTGGACTATCGGTAGCCATGATGGCATTTGCCGTAACGGCAGGTCCGTGGTTGTGGACCCACGGCGACTCGATGTGGGCCTATGTGGTCAGCTCTGCGAGCGCGTCCCACAGCATCTCGGACTCGCCAGCATCGAGCTGGTCCATGCGCTTATCTCCGGGCAATCTGCTGTTCTACCCAACGGTGCTGCGGGACATGGTGGGGTGGCCTGGGGTGCTGTTGCTTGCTGTGGCTATGGTCCGGGCCTGGCATAAACCAGCGGGCCGGTGGGCTCTGTGGTCTGTGCTGGGAGGGGGCCTGGTGTTGGTTTTTGCCGGCGAGACACAGGCTCGGTATTTGTATCCAGCGCTTCCACTGCTGGCCGTCTGTCTTGATGTCGGTATTCGACCGGGCTTCGGGAGCTCAATGGCACGTTTCGGTCTGGTCTGTGGCCTGTGTGTCACCTTGCCTGCCCTTTGGGGTACCACGGTGGTCACGATAAGCGACGTGCTGGCTCCTCCCACTCGGGACCAGACCCATGCCGTGGAAACGTTGAGTGCTTGGGGTGAATGGCCTCAGTCTGCGGTTGCCTTCCGCCCGGTGTCCAATCCGAGAGACGAATGGAGAATCGACGCGGCTTTGGCCGCAATCGCCGAAGAGGTGGGTCCTGGGAGCCAACAAATCGGGATGATACTGCCCCGCGATATACGGATGGCGTCGGACTCCACGTATGCATGGAGGGCCGCACAGTTGGGGCTTGCTTGGGATGTGGCTTCCATTATCACCGGGGGCCCCATGGGTAGACCGATGGTGTTTGTTGGGCCGCTAAAGCCCCAGGGGCTTCACATCTCTCGGCGGTTCAAGGTGGCCTATGCGGTGCACCAAAAGGGTGTTCCACCAAAACTGTTGACTGATATGAACGGTATTGTTCGTTGGCAGCAGGACCTGCCAGTTGGCATGCAGGGGTCGGTATTTCGGATTCCAGATGCCTCATGGGAAATGCCCACGGGCTTGATGCTTCAGCAGGATCCCATCGACGGCTGAGCCGACTCAGAGCGCGTACACGCCCGGGAACACAGGCGCACCCAACTGAGACTGGACGGCGGATGGGTCGATGGGCCGATTCACGCCACGGTCCACCACGAGCACATGGCTAAAGCCCAGTTGCTTGAGGTGTGCTGGGAGCGATGGCTGTGGGTGTCCTTTGGACCACGCGTCGACTTGTTGGAAGACGATGGGGTCGACACCAGGGCGAGGTCGCGCCCTCGGGTGAAAGCCGCTTAGAATTGGCTTGTGGTGGATGGTTTGCAGCGCCAGCGCCTGCATGGAGTCGCTGCCCAGGTCGACGATGGCGGTGCCGTGCTTGGCCAACCATTCTGCAGCTTGGGCACCCGGTGGTTCCGCGGCACCGGGCCATGCGGCGGTATTGTCGATGGTCCGCCAACTGAGGGCGGTACCCAGCAGGATCACCAGCGGCCAAATGGCTCGCCTTTGGTTGAGGGCCAGTGCGGCGCTCACGGCGAGCAAGGGTGTTGCGATTATGCCCAGACGTATGGGGTGGTGCATGCGTGAGAGGCCCGGTACGCTCAGCAACCATGCCGTGGGAGACCCGGCTAAAGCTCCCTCACCTCGATGCAGGACAAACTGTGTACCCAGGGCCAGAAAGATCAAGACCAAGGCGGACATCAGTATGCGTGGCTGTGAGTGGACTTTCCGAGCACCGCCCATGACGATGGCCAGCAGTCCGATCCAGAGCAGCGGCTGAAGCCGCACCTGGAGCTGCCTGGAGCCACCCCACAAGGCATCGAGGGGCAGCGCTGTGAATCCGTCGGGCGGAAGTACAGACACTGTGGATTCCATTTGAGGTGCCAGAACAGCGAGGTAGGGCACCATCAGGACCATGGCCAAGAGCAGACCTCTGCGCGGGCGAATCAAGCACGCGACGAGCCCGAAGAACAGGCCGGTATACAGGTACGCGAGGCCTTGTATTCCGAGCCAGACTCCGGCAGTTTTGTCTCTCGAGTTCGCACTGGCCGACAGCGCAAATAGTCCTGGCCACACCGCAGATGTGAGGGTGTGGCCCAGGGTGAGCTCGTGGAGCATCAGGGGCGTGGATGCCACCAATGCACCGGCCATGGCTGCGTGGAGCGGGCGTGCTCCGACACTCCGGGCCAGCACTACGGTGGCTGCGATGTTTAGCAAGTGGTGGCTGAGCATCATGATGTTCCACCACAGCACTGTGGGTACCTCAGATATCCATGGCCCGATAAGCCACGCATCGAATGGATTGGGAAAGCTCTGCAGCACGTCCACTTCACCCCATGGCCAGTGGAGCCATTGTGTGGGGTCGCCGGTCTGGCTGGCCGCCCAAAACAGCCAGTGCGCCCCAATGAAGTCGCCGTTGTTCCAAGGATCGGCAGGTCCCCACAGGCCAAGGTTCATCTGGCTGATGGGTCTAAACAGCAGCCCGATGGCCACTGCGCCTGCGGTCAAGCATGCGATGAGGGTGTACTTGCGGTGCTCGGTCACTCCTCAAGATGACCACGAATGGCCTGTCAGTGCCACCCTCGAAGTACCATTGGGTCGTGGTTAAGCTCCGCCCATTGCAGTTTTTCGCCTTGTTTCTATCCGCGTTATTGATTCGCCTGGTGTGGGTTCCTACGTGGTCTATGCTGGCTTTTGAGGGACACGAGCGGCTCTACCTCAATGCATTTGAAGGTCAGTCTGTGGGCCCCTCCACCGCGGCTTTTCCTGCGCTAACCATTCTTTATGGCGGGCTTGGAAAGGTCACCGAAGACCCCAGGGCACGGGTGGTCTTTTCAGCGATCATTGGTTCGCTGGGTGTGATCGGATTGGCGGTTTGGGCCAACCGCTCCCCTCCCACATTCGCTTTTTCAGGGGTGACCTCGTGAATCCGTGTGTGATCTGGGGCGAGGAGTTTTGGCACCGTAGCTGGTCGAGCCGTGGTCTGATGGACCGAGCAATCCGAATGCGGACCCTGTATAAAATGGAACCAATGGGCGCTTTGGTGCCCGGTCGGGGCGCGATAGTGCGACTGTTTCATCGCCTGGAGCCACGATGGTAAAGCCCGAGGCACATGAGGAAGCGCGCCGCTGCCTCCGAGTGATTCTTGTTGCCCTGTGCATTCGCATAGTGGGCGCGTGGATGTTGGGAGAGGGCGCGCCTTTCGGTCCAGATGGAACCGGTGCTGAGGCGGCCGTCCATCTGGGGGGCCACCCCTATCCGCTTCACATTGTAGGCTTGCAGGCCATCGGTGGTGATGCACGCGCACTGAGCATGCTGTGTGGTTCGCTGAACTGTGGTCTGCTCTGGTTCTGGGGTCGGCGGGTGGGTCTGGGCGGTGCGGGTGGTTGGCTGGCCGCGAGCCTACCTCTGGCTGTTCTCCCCGGTGTGCTGGCCGCAGGGGATGCTCCCGCGCTTACTTTGGTCCTCCTGGGTGCCGTGATGTCCACCTTTGGCGGCGCATCATCTGTCCTGGGTGGGGTTGTTGCAGCGGCCAGTGTTGCGGTGAAGCCCATCGCTCTGCCTGCCATGGTGCTGCTGCTTGCAAATCCGCTCTCATTGGTCGGAACCGGTGGTGGCTTGTTGCTCTTTCGGGCCTTTATTCGGCCTCTGTGGTCTCCCATGCCCACCGGTGGCTTGCTCGGAACTTGGTGGGTGTCGACCGATGGAGTCCCTCCTGACCTGTGGGTGGCTTGGCTGGGTGAGGGCCTGTGGCGCTTGGTGGATGCTCCGCCGTGGAGTTTGTGTTCATTGTTTTTCTTGGCCTGCTTGGCAGCGCTCCTGGGTGTCCGAGACCCCAAGCTTAGGGTTGCTGGCATCGCCACACTGGGTGCAGCTGTGGCCGTGGCCGCCTTGTTCGGTGGTCGCCTCGAGCTTCGTTATCTGTCCGCAGTCTTTGTGGTGGCCTTGCCTTATGTTGGCCAGATGCTCCGACGGGATCGCTGGGTGGCATTGGTGACCATTGCGGGCCTGTGGCCAACGGCAGCGCTGCTATCTCAGCTGGGCGCTGAACGGGCCCGGCTCGATCCGCAAGCTGTGGTTCCGGACCTTCCGGTGATTGCGATTCCAGTGGTGGAGGTTCGCCCCATCTTCGACTCGTGCAGCACCGAAGGGGCTACCCGCCTGCGAAATCTGGCCCACCAGCTCGCGGAGGTGGCACCACCGGGCAGCACAATTATTACAGATGCCTTACCGGACGGGAGAGAGGGAGAGTTGTTTTGGCCCCTTCGGGTCATGCGCCCGGATCTAAAAGTGTCGGTTAGGTAAGGCGTGGGCTCCGTCTGGCCGGGTTATGGCCAAAGCCCGGGCCGACTGCAGATAAGCTTAGTCTTGGGTATTATTGCAAGCTGGAGGACCCTTGGAACAAACGCATCGCCAGAACTTCAAGGTCGGTGTGTTTGTGATCGGGTTGTCGGTCACCTTCTTGTTGACCGTGTTTATCCTGGGTGGATCCTCGGAGTTGCTTCAGGATCGGTACACGCTCCAAGGTAAATGGGAGGATGTCGCTGGACTCAAAGAGGGCGCGGTTGTGCGCTTGGCGGGTTGGGATGTCGGTGAGGTGAAGTCGATCGAGTTTTCCAACTCCTTGGAGCAGCGCGAGCTGACGGTGGGCATGAGCATCATGGAGCGGTACAAGCCGCGCATTCGGATTGATTCCGAGGCCCGCATCGATACTGTGGGTGTGTTGGGAGACAAGTATGTCTCGATCTCGATGGGGTCGCCTTCTGAGGAAGGCCTGAAGCACGGTGGATTTATCAGCACCCGAGCCCCACTGGACTTCCTCGGGTACACCAAGAAATTTGAGGACATTCTTCACAATACTTCGAGCATCTCACACAAGTTTGATCTGATGCTCGGTACCGATGAAGAAGCAGAGCAGGCCAAATTGGGTGCGAGCATGGCGCACATTGAAGACCTACTAGTTGGTATCAAGCAGGGTTCTGGCCTCTTCAATACCTTGGTCTACGACGAGGACTTGTCCCGCCGCGTGAAGTCGATTCTCGTCAATTTGGATTCCGCTTCGGCCGGAATTTCGGGTGTTGTGGACGAGGTGAAGTCAGGAGAAGGTCTGGCTCACGCGATGATCTTCGGAGAGGAGGGTGCTTCTCTTGCACGAGAGCTCGGAGCGCTGGCCACCGCGCTGGGGCAACTCACCAATGATATCCGCAACGAAGACTCAATGGTTCATGCGCTGATTTACGATGCAGACAAGGCCAAGGTTGTCGACGACCTCGCTGCGGCTGTGGAGTCCCTGCGTCGCACGAGTGAGGCCCTTGAGAATGGAGAGGGCTCCCTGGGCCTGTTGGCCCATGACCCCGCCTTATATGAGGACCTCCGGGCACTGGTAGGCGGTGCCCAACGAAACAAGCTTCTGCGCTCCTATATTCGAAAGACGATTGAAAAGGGTGAAGAAGTCAACGCGGGCGCTTGGTCCCCGTCCGTGGAGTAAAGATGGGGGGCATCGCCCGCCTGCTGGGCCCGCGAGTGCGTGGCTTGTACAATCAGTGGAAGCGTGCCGGCGGCGGTATGCGGGCCGCTAGCCTGTTGTTTCTGTTGTTTGGTTTGACCTTCTGGGTGGGGCTATTTTTCCTGATGCATTGGCTCATTGGGGCCTTCCATCAGGTCGAGGTCTTCGGTCCCATCCTGACCCGAAAGCTGATGGAGTTGTTGCTGCTCGGCATGTTTGGAATGTTGTGTTTCTCGAATACCGTGACGGGTCTGTCGACCTTCTATCTTTCTCGTGATTTGGAGCTGGTGCTCAGCCTTCCTGTACCGCGCTGGCAGTTTCATTTCGCTCGACTGATCGACACCATGGCACAATCCAGCTGGATGGTTGTGGTGTTCGGTATGCCTGTATTTCTGGCCTACGGCATCCACTACGATGCAGGAATGGTCTACTACGCATTGCTCGCGCTGGTACTCCCGTGCTTTGTGGCGATTCCAGTGTCCATCGGCGTCATTGTGGCCTCGTTGCTCGTGACCATGTTCCCTGCCAGACGGATTCGAGAACTTCTCGTGTTTACAGGTGTATTGGCCTTGGTCTTTGTGGTTGTGATGTTGCGTGTGTTCCGTCCAGAGCGCCTGGTTGATGCATCGAATTTTGAATCTGTGGCGGCCTATGTTGCGGAGCTTCAGACCCCAGTCCCGTTGTTGGTTCCTCCCGCTTGGGCCTCCGAGTTGCTGATTGACGGGCTGCAAGGTCGGCCCCCGTCGTGGATAGCGCTCGGGTTGTTGATCAGTGGCGCCATCGCCATCACAGGCATTGGGCGGTGGATTACCGAGGCCTTGTATGACGCGGGGCGCTCCCGATCCCAGGAAGCGAGCGTGGCTCGGCTGGCCCGGGCCGGATGGCTCGATTGGGTGCTCAATGCAGTGACCCGACCACTGTCTCAGCAGCAGGCAGCAATCGTCATTAAGGATGTCAAGACGTTCATTCGAGATCCGGGTCAATGGAGCCAGCTCCTGCTTGTGGGAAGCATCGTGGTGATTTCCCTTGTGAGCGTCGCGGCCCTGCCGGTGGATGTGGTTCGGGGCCCTTGGATGGGGACCTTTCGGAATGTGCTGGCCTTCGGTGTTCTGGGGCTTGTGGGGTTTGTCATGGCGGCCCTCGCTGCCCGCTTTCAGTTCACCGCGGTCAGCCTGGAGGGACGTGCGTGGTGGGTGCTTCGGTCCAGTCCCATTACCGCCAGACAGTACATGTGGGCGAAGGTGCTGCCTGGGCTGGTACCCATGATCTTGGTGGGAGAATTGCTCGCAGTGGCCTCTACATGGATTCTGGGTGCGGGTCCTTTCCTGATGGCCGTTGCGGCCGGAACCGCATTCTTTATGGGGCTTGGGATTTCTGGTATTGCCGTTGGAATGGGCGCGGTGTTCCCCGACTTTAAGGTGGATTCAGCAGCACGGGTTGCAGCGGGTCCTGCGGGCGTACTGTTTATGGTGGTGAGCCTATGTCTGGTCTTTGGCGTCATCGCGATCGAGGCCTACCCGGTCTATGTGGTGCTCGCAGCCGAGGTGAAAGAGCGAGCGATCACGCCAGGACAATGGGGTGGTATTGTCGCATGCTTCTCTGGTGCGGCATTCCTGTGCATTCAATGTCTGCTGTGGCCGATGGCTCTGGGCGCCCGCAGGCTGTGGGCTCAAGAGTTGAACAATGGCTAGTGGCTTCCTCGCAGTGGTGTGGTTGAGTTTGGGCTGCGCTACCATTCCAGTGGTTCCAGCCCCGGAGCCGAATGCATCTACATCTACGCCTGCCCAGGCCCAGGCTTATTACCTCAAAGGGCAGGTCTTGATGGCCAAGGGTGATCTGGAAGGCGGTCGTCTGGCTTTGCAGCAGGCACGCGTATTTGACCCCAATGCGGCATCGATCATCATGGCGCTTGGGCGCGTTGCCTTGACCGAAGGTGACATGGAGCAAGCCCGCGCGCTGTTTGCTGAAGCTGCAACAACTGCAGTGAGTGACCCAGAAATCTGGCTGGCCACAGGCCGTCTTGAGATCGCTTTTGGCGATTCTGATGCGGGTCGGGATGGGTTGCGAAGGGCCATAGAATGGGGGGACCCTTGGAAGGCTCGGGCATCTCTTATTGCGGATGCTCTCCGCCGTGGGCTACCGCCGGAGGGGTTGGATACCTGGGTGGCCCAGAATACGACGGGTACAGATGAGCTTCGCCGCCGTGGAGATCTGCGCTTGGTGGCCGGTGACAGGGTGGGTGCCTTGGATGATTACTTGGACGCCTTGGAGCTCAAGGGAAGTGACTTCAGTGTGGTGCCGCCGTTGCTCAGGGCAGCCATCAAGGGTTCTCGGGTGGCTCATGCTCTTATGGTTGTCGAGGGAATACTCGAGCGGCATCCGTCGGCGACTGCGGCCATGGTGTGTGCGGGATTGTTGAACGAGCGGGTGGGAGATTCGGCTGAGGCCGTACGAAATCTTGAGTTGGCCAAGGAGTTTGGGGTGAAATTGGGTCCAGGCCCAATGGAGGCGCTGGAGCGTGCCCGTGGCTTGGGTGGCCGAACCAATTCAGCCAGGGCTTCGTTGCTGGTTCCGGCTCCACTTGATGCGGTCAGCCGAGCAGCGGCTCTTGTGGAAGACCAGCGTTTTGACGAAGGTGAGCAAGTCGTTGCTCTGGCCCTGCAGGCTCAGCCCGACGACCCACGCCTCATGTACATCTTGAGTGAGATCTACCTAAAACGGGACGGCATCGATGCTGCGGAACCCCATGTTGAGCGCGTGCTTGCGCGCCATCCCGGATTTGTTCCCGCATTGAATCTGTGGTCGTGGATTCACGCGCAGCGGGGAGATGAGCTTGAACGTGCAGAGTCGACAATCCGCGCTGTGCTTGAACAACGGGCTGGGGTCGGCGCTTATTGGGACACCTTGGGTTGGGTGCTGCATCTGCAAGGTCGCCATGTGGAAGCCCGCCGAGCATTGCTTCGGGCCCTCCGCTTGTCGCCAGAAGACGATACGGTCTTGGGTCACCTCGACCTATGTCGGGGAACCGAGGAGATGGTTCACCCATGAGTCGCTGTTGGCTGTTGTTGATTGGATTGATGTGGGGCTGCATGACGGCCCGGGGTCCGCTCATCCCGACATCGATGGATCCAGATGTGGTGGTGGCTTTGGCTCGCTCGAGACCCATGCCCCAGAGCCTTCAGGGTAAATTCACGGTTCACATTGATCTGGGAGATAAGACCTACACGGTTCCCGCTGCGCTCTTGCTCGATCAGCCCGATCGGTTTCGCTTCGAGCTTTACACTCCATTCGGAACACCCCTCGCGACTGTGACCAGCGATGGAATCGCGCTGCATGGGTGGTCTCAGCGAGAGAAAGTGTTCTATCGTGGCGATGACGCCTCCCATGTGCTCGAGAGTCTCACGGGCGGAAAGATCGGCATTGAGGACATGCTGGGGATCTTTACGGGCATGCTGCCGATGGCGGATGCTGAGGTGCTGCATGTGGGCCGAACCGTCTTCGATAGGGAAGGGGTGGCCATCGTGATGTTGGGCCCAGATGACATCCGACTGCGGGCGGTCATCGACCCACGCATAGGCATGGTACGCCGGCTGCGGGTCGATCCCTCCAGCGAGAACGTAGGCTACCAGGCGCCCTCGACTCCACCCGTACTGGAGGTTCGGTACGAGGGGCAGACCCATGCCGGCAAAGGCATTCTGCCCAAGAGCATCCTGGTCGACATGCCGCGTCTGGGGTGGAAGATTGAGATTGTTGTGAAGAAGTGGAAGGCCTTAGAACAGGCGCCAGAAGCGTTCTCGCTCACCCCACCGCCCCGATCGACGGTCAAGGACCTTCGGGAGACGCTGGAGGAGATGGCAGGTCGCCCAGCCGAGCGTCCTCAACCGTGAAGCGTAAAGTGCGCTGTCCCTTCCAGGTATTGTAGCTGAGGCTTCCTACAAACGACATGGGACCATTGCTCAGAGTGTGGGTGTGCACTCTGCCATTCCACCAGACCGTATCGATTTCCCCGAGGCGAAAGCGCAGGTGTTTGTCACCGAGTGGGCGCATGTCCGTCGCATGGACGTTGTTCACTTGGATTCTGGGTGCTGGATTGCCCTTTCCGCAGGGCCCAATACTGGACAGGCCGTCGGTGATTTCCTTCACGGCTTCGGGCAGCTGAAATGTGGGCCCATCGCAGATGGCATCCACATCGACAACCGGCACACTGGAGGCCTTGTCAGCGTTCTCAACCATCCAATGTTGAACCTGTGCACGCAAAGCTTCGAGGTGTTCTGTACGGATGCTGAAACCGGCGGCGGCGGGATGCCCACCGTAGCCCAGCAACAAATCCGCTGCGGAATCGAGTGCATTGACCGCATGTACGGATGGCGTTGAACGGACGCTGCCTCGGGCTTCGTCGCCGGCTACGGCGATGATCGCTGTGGGCCGATGGGTGGCATCTCGGACCTTGGCGGCCACGATGCCCACCACGCCCCTGTGCCAACCTTCGGCTTCTGAGCCCCATAGAACTACAAATTCTGGGTAGGGCTCTGTGAGCTGTTTCAGGCACTCTTCGACCAGGGTGCGCTGAATGTGTTGCCGTTCTTTGTTGAGGTTGTCGAGATTCTGGGCGCGGGCCCGTGCTTGGGCGGGGTCTCGCTCGTCGAACAGTTGGATCACTGCGGTGGCTTCAGCCAGTCGACCAGCAGCATTGATTCGGGGTCCCAATCGAAAGCCAAGGTCTTCAGATGTGATCTCACCCTGCACGCCAGCGACATCGAGGAGCGCCTGAAGGCCTGGAGAGTGGCGAGTGTTTCGCAGGCCTCTCAAGCCATGGGTCACGATGGCGCGGTTCTCTGGGGTTGAGAGGTCCACCACATCTGCGACGGTTCCGATGGCGGCGATCTTGAGCATGGACTGAATGATGTCGGCGTACCGCGGGTGATCTGCGAGCAGAGCTTGTGCGAGCTTTAGGGACACTCCACAGGCAGCGAGGGCCTTGTTTGGGTAGCTGCAGCCTGCTTGTGGCGGGCAGAGTACTGCAGTGGCGGCTGCGGGAACGGCGGCCCCGGCAGGCAGGTGGTGATCACAGATGATTACGTCGACCCCCCGAGCCACCGCACGATCGACGGCATCGTGGTCCCGAACCCCAATATCCGCTGTGATGATGAGGCCGATACCGTCGTCGGCCGCCTTGTCTGCGGCGAGGACGGAGAAACCGTAGCCCTCTTTGAACCGGTCTGGGATGTGGTAGTCGACCTGTTCGCCCGCACCGAGAATGCGCAATGCTCCTTGAAGGATCAGGCTCGAGGTTGTGCCGTCGACGTCGTAATCGGTGACGATTCGGATTCGTTCTTTTTCGTTGATTGCTCGCTGGATTCGGGGCAGTGCGACTTGCATGCCCAAGATTTCTTGCGGCGAGTGGAGTTGATCCAGGGTGGGGTTTAACCATTGGCGAGCGGATGCAACATCGGACACTCGCACCGCCAGGCACTGCGCGACCAGTGGGTGAAGTTGCAGTTGATCAATCAGTTGTTGAACCACATCATTGGAGACGAGGCGTGGTTGCCAGGATCGATTTGTGAGTGAGAGTACCTGCATGACTCGATGCTATCGCATTAGATCTTTGGTACAAATCTAATCGCGGACATCTTTTGGCCGGGGAGGCAATGTTGATGGAAAGAGATCAAATTACATCGCTAATCAACGCGATGGTCGTCGAGCAGGCGGAAGTGATTGTGGTCGCTGTGGATGCGCAGGGCGGCATTCTATTCCTCAATCCTGGTGCGGCGGAGATGTTTGAAATTACGGAAGGGGCCAACATCGGACAGCCCTTTTCGAACCTCTTGGGCGAGGCGGTGCCTGAGGAGTTGGTGTCCGAAAAGCCGGTGCGGTACCGTTTTGCCGGGAGTGATGGCGAAGAACGCTGGATGCGAGGATTCTGGTCTCGGCCCGACGGCGCGGACAATGTTCGTGTGTATGTCGCCAAGGATTTCACTCGGGACTATTTTCTTCAGAGAGACTTGGTGCGGTCCGCTGCACTGGCTGAGCTGGGCCTGATGGCAGCCGAGGTGGCCCACGAGGTCAACAATCCTGCGACGTACCTGATGACAAACCTGTCGATTCTGCGGGACGATTTGGCCGTCGAGTCCGTGGATTCAACTTCAGCGGGCGAGCTCATCGATGAGTGCTTGGATGGAGTGCAGCGAATTGTAGAAGTTGTGCGCAGGATGCGGACGCTTGCAACATCCGGGAACGAGGAAAATGTCAGTGAGTTGGTTGACCTGTCCTCAGTTGTTCGCGACGCCTGCCGCATTGCTGGTCTTCGGGTCAAGTACAAAGCGGATCTACACATTCACGATGAATGCACTGTTCAGGTGCTGGGGTCTCCCAAACGCTTGGGTCAGGTGGTCCTGAATTTGGTAGTGAATGCCGCGGATGCACTTACTGGACAGGCCGATCCAATGCCTCGAATAGACGTCTCAGTTGGCGAGAAAGATGGCTGGGGTTGGGTGCAGGTTCGTGACAACGGTCCTGGAATTCCGGACCACAAAGCACAAAGTATTTTCGAGCCTTTTGTGACCTCCAAAATTGGGAAAGGCGGGACTGGGCTCGGTCTCGCAGTGAGTCAAACGATTGCTGAGGAGCACGGCGGAACCTTAATGCTGGAGCCCCACGATGGTCTGGGCGCGTGGTTCCAGATGCGCCTTCCGCTGGCATAGACTGATCGGGTTATGTGCTCGGCCTCTTGGAGGCAGATCATGCACCCCTTGTTTCCTTTTTGGGAGCGCGTAGCCGTTCCCATCGGCCCGCTGGAGATCCATGGCTTCGGTATTCTCGTGGCCTTGGGCTTTATGTTTGGCTCGCGAGTCGCCAGAAACAAGGCGGAGCGCGATGGTCATGACCCGGAGATAATTAATCAGTTGGTGAGCTGGATTGTTGCCGGCGTATTTATTGGCGGCCACCTCGGGCACCTGTTGTTCTACTACCCGGAAGACATGATTGGTGACCCCGCGAAATTCGTCACCATGTTCAAGACCTTGGCATCGTTTTCTCTCCCCACGGCTGACAGCCTCCCAGAGACACTCAAGGTGTGGCGAGGATTGTCGAGCTACGGTGGATTTATCGCCACTGTGGCACTAATTTGGTGGTTCCTTCGGGCCCGAAAAATCAGCTTCTGGACCTATGGTGACGCCATTGCCTATGGAATGATGACCGGTTGGATGTTGGGGCGGCTTGGGTGCTTTGTCGCCCACGACCACCCGGGCATAGAGACCGAATTCTGGCTCGGCGTCGAAGGTATTTGTCCCACCGCCTACGGCAACCCTGCCATTGCGTGTCATGACCTGGGTCTGTATGAAGCCATCTGGGCTGGCTGTATGGCTGTCTGGTTCTCGTTCAAGGACAGGGTGCCTCGTCACAGTGGCTATTTCGTAGGCTGGATGTGCATTTCTTACGGTCCAGTTCGCTTCTTGATGGACTCCTTTCGTCACATTGAGACGGACACTCGGTACTTCGGTATGACCCCCGCTCAGTATTTCTCGGTCGCCGTCACTCTGCTTGGGCTCTGGGTTCTATATAGCCGCAGAAACCTGGCCCCTCCCCACGGGAAATGGAAGCGAGAAGAAGGGGTCGCCTGAGGGCCAAGCGCGGCTGAGCTATGACGCAGTAAACGAGTCGTGGCGTCCTACGAAGGGTTGGCTGGCCTATCCCAGACGAGCAATGCATTGGCGTGGTTCAGCGGTAGGGGTTTATTGGGGTTGCCCCATGCTCCGATGTCCAATTGGGTAGGCCCCTCGTCTCAGCGCGTCAGTGGGCTTGGTTAATTCCCTTTGCAGGTCCCGTTTGTTAATCAGCGCTGTGGCTATGAACGTCCAAAGTAGGGACCTGTTTCAGTAGGTATGCAACCATAGGACCAGTCTAAAAAAGGTCTACTGGGCATGAATCTTCGGGGAAAATTGGTGGCGTTCATCATCGGCGCCGTTGCGCTGATCCAGCTCAGTTGGGGGCTGAGTGTAGTTCAGTCGAACGCCAAGCTCCTTGAAAGCGCAGCCGAACACCGCAGTCGCGCCATCCTTCATGCCATTGCTGCACCGTCGGCCATACACCTGGCGACGCGGGAATTTGAGAGCTTGGATGCGGTGCTGGAGGTGTACGCCAAGCGGTCCACAGGCGAGCTGGCATTTCGATCGATCGCGGTGCTGGACATGGAGGGCATTGTGGTGGCTCACACCGACCCCAGGGAGTACGGTCGGCGACTCGACGACCCATTCGTGCTGAAGGCCTTGGCCACTCGCCGGACGCTGAGCACGGAGGTTACGACCACCCAGGGTCGCATTGTTCGTGTGTCCATGCCCATTGTGTCTGGGCTGCGGTGGGGCACGATCATTGCTGAGACACCCAGGACTGGACTGGATGACCGGGTTTTTCAGAACAAGCTCGTGGTGCTCTTTTCTACGGTCTTGATCGCCTTCTCAACCGCAATTCTCATTTGGGCTTTGCTCAACAAGTTGGTCTTTCTTCCCCTCGAAGGCATCGTAGTGGTGTCGAGGGCCCTGGGAGGGGGCGACTATGGGGCTCGTGCCGAGGTGTCTGAGAGCAACGATGAACTCGACCTATTGGGTATGACACTCAATGAAATGGCGGAACGTATCCAGACCCATGCTGAACGCCTGGAGGCGCAGGTTGAAGAGCGGACGAAGGAACTTCAGAAGGCCAACGGTGAGCTGGCCAAGGTCAACCGCGACCTGGCTTCAGCTGTTGAGAAGCTCGCACGCTTGGCCCGAACGGATGGACTGACCGACTTAAACAATCATCGAACCTTTCAAGAACGCTTCAGTGCGGAAGTTCAGCGGTCCGCGCGAAACAACTCACCGCTCACCTTGTTGATGATCGATGTGGATCACTTCAAGACTTACAATGACACCCACGGTCATCCGGCGGGAGACAAGGTGTTGGTCAAGATAGCGGGTTTGATGAAACAGACGCTGCGAACCACGGATATGGTGGCTCGATATGGTGGCGAAGAGTTTGTTATTATCCTTGTTGATACTCCGCTTTCCTATGGAGCAAAGGTTGCCGACAAGGTTCGTACAGCCATCCGTCAGACCCCATTCCCAGGTATGGAGGAGTCTCAACCCAGTGGTCGCGTGACCGTGTCCATCGGGATGGCGGGTTGGCCCATGCATGGGAAGAAGCCGGAGGCACTGATCGCCGCAGCGGACAAGGCGCTCTATGAGGCGAAGCGGGCAGGTCGAGATCAGGTAAAGCTGTACGGCAGCGGGGTGGTTCGATGACCCTAAGCTGGATGGTTTTGTCCATGTTCTTGGGGTGCAACGACCCCGGTGAGACCGCTCGTGGAAGGTTTTCTCAAGCCCCATCGAGACTGGTGTTCAAGCAGGCCCAGAACGCGATGAAGGAGGCGGGAATCCACAGCGTAGTCTGGGGGGCCACCCCATATGTGACCCAGTCGATCGACGTGGCAGAGCAGTATCAGCCGATGGTGTCTCTGGTAGCGGAGCACCTTGGTATTCCCATGAGTGTTCGGGTGGGTGACGACTATGAGCACATAGAGACCATGTTGCTGAGCGGAGAGATCGATATTGCTCTCATGAGCCCCTACGCGTACGTTCAAGCCAAGGCCAAAGAGCCGGGACTGAAGGTGTTTTGTTCACCCATCGCCAATGGGACCGAGACGTATGGGGCATATATTGTCGCCCGCGAGGATTCGGAGATTCGCACGCTGCTGGATTTGAGAGGAAAGCCATTTGGTTTTGTGAACAGTCGCTCTACGTCCGGTTGGCTGTATCCAGCCAGTCGTCTGATGGACGAAGGGATGGACCCCACTCGGGATGTGGAAGGAATCTTCTTTGGTGACCATGCTGGCGTGATCAAAGCCATCGTTTCGGGCAAGGTCGCGGCAGGGGCCACCTATGATGGGGCACTCGCTACCGGTCGGGGTCAAATTGATGGCGCGCGTGAGCTGCGGGTTATCGCGCGCACTCAGCGCATTCCTTACGATGCATATGTGGTGCGCAAAGACTTCCCGCCCAGGGCGATTCCTGGACTGCAGTTGGCGCTGGGCAGTGTGTCCAGTCGAGATGCCCGCGGTCGGGCGGCCTTAGAGCCTCTGGATACAGTCAACGGTTTCATTCGCTCCGACGACACGGTCTATCGTGAGATTCGTGAAATTGAAGAACGGGTTCATTCGCTCCTTCGGTCGTCCGGTGGTACGGTGGCCACCATAAATCCCGAGCCCGAGGAACCCGCCCGTGAACCCCAAGATCCCACTGCCAAGCCAGACTGACGACTTCAAAGAGCTTGCTGAGGGCCTCAATGCTGCCACCTCGGAGCAGCGCCTGAACTGGATGCGTGGCTTGAGTGGCAAAGAGTTGGCGTGCACCTACGAGCTGGCTCACGGCGGCTCCAGTCTTGGGTTGGCACACTTTCATGCTGGACCCGGGGAGGTGGTGATTCACCATGGCCAAAACTCCCTGCTCGCTTTCAATGCATTTCAAAAGCGAGTGGTGGACAACGGGGGTGTACTTCAAGGCTACAACCACCAGTCGATGGCATGGATAACGGGCCCAGGGCACTTCACCTTGAGTCAAGATGAGGGTGAGGTTTTGTTCGACTATACGCAAGAGCCTGTGCATGCTTTTGATGCTTTTCCTCCACTCAAGAAGAACACCAGCGGACTCAGCGCTCTGGTGTACGGAAATATGATCGACCGTGTCCGACGGGTCTCGGAACACTGCGTCATTGGGGCCGCCTTTAAGGGTGGGAAAGCGATGAATGCATGGTTCATGTTGCTCCGAGAGGGCGAGGCCAGCACTTTGAATTAGGCTCGGTGCCTCGGAGGTTCCATGCGCTTTTTTCTGTGCCTGATGATGTTGTTTCCAGCTCTGGCAGTGGCCCAGGTAAATGTGGAGAAGTTGCGGTCAAACGGAACTGAGAGCGGTGTCGCTGGTTCCCTTGGAGTCAATGCCGCCTATACCCAGGGCAATATTCTCTTTGCCGACTTCGGCACCAGTGCTCACCTCGAGTGGAAGAAGGGAAAGGACTCAGTCTTTGGGATCGTTAGCCACCGTTTTGCGGCCAAGCGGACTCAGTCGGACCTCATCGCTGAGCCGAGTGTCGGCCTGTGGGATGAAGAGGCTCATTTTTCTAACAATCGCTTGCTCCACCTTCGTTACAACCGCTCGGTGGGCCCCCACTGGTGGTGGGAGGTGTTCACTCAATATGAATACAACGAGTTTCTGTTGCTCGATAGACGGCTGCTGGCTGGAACCGGTCCCCGGTTCACACTGAAGGACAGCAAGGTGTTGGGCGCGTGGTTTGGGGTTGCGGCCATGGTGGAGGAGGAGAGCCTCAATCCAGAGAGCATCGCACCCTCTGAGGAAGTGTCGCGTATCAACCTGCGAGCGTCTTCATATGTGTCGGCGACCTGGCACATCTCCAAGGTCGCTTCATGGACCACGACGGCCTATTGGCAGCCGAGCCTGAAAGCGCTGGAGGACTATCGCTTGGCCATGGAGACCGGTCTCATATTCCCACTCAGTAAGGGCGTTGCATTCACAGTAGACGCCCGGTACCGCAGCGACTCTGAGCCACCTCAGACACCCGAAGGAAGTGCTCCGGTGCTGCCCAGCGACCTGACGGTAAAGAATGGTATCAAGCTGAGTTTTTAGCCCTTCGGAGGGATGTAGCTCATGGCTCGCTCTGCCAGGGCAGTGATGGTGAGGCTTGGGTTCACCCCGAGGTTCCCACCGATCATTGAGCCGTCGATGACGTAGAGACCAGGGTGACCGTGCACTCGGTTCTGCG
>CAWVVG010000003.1:0-36088 GCA_963932775.1 uncultured bacterium | reverse complement strand
CGGACGCCGATGCCGACGCGGACGCCGATGCCGACGCGGACGCCGATGCCGATGCCGATGCCGATGGTCCCCTCGATGGATTCGGAGAGATCTCTGGTGACTGCGGTGTCATCGACTTTCCGGACAGCTCCGGTCAACTGTACCGAAACGCCATCGACTTCGGGACCCTGGAGTTCGACGAAGGGGAACTGAGTGCCGGAGGTGCAGACATCTTCGAGGAAGGAACCCTCGGGGGGTCATCGGTGCACTCTGAAGTCTTCGCCTACGAGGTGCTCCACCGGTGCGAGATTGCCTTTCTAGTCAAGAGCGAGACGGAGATCGCGTACAACGATGATGGTGGAAAGAAGACCGATATGCTCGTAGAGATCGATCTCGAGAATGTGGGGGTGAGCGTCACACGGGCCTTCCACTGGCCACCGGAAGAAGCCTACACCGCCGATGAGGCCTTCGATCTGTTGAGCGACAAGCTCTCGGACGTTCTACTCAGTGCGGAAAATGCCGCCGATTCAAACCTGTGGAACTACGCGATGCTCCACGTCATGGCCTACAGCAGCGATAATGCCGACCGCATCGAGGAGGCCTACGCCACCCTTGGGGGCGAGCTCAAGGACGACATCATCGTCGTGGTCACCGTCACCGACGGAAACGACGAGCTCCTGTACTGAGCTACCGACTCAGCGTGCTCATCAATTCCGCGTAGCCAATGTGGGTAATCTTAAGCTGGATGGCCTTCATGGTGGCCTTGTCGGCCGCCTCGGACTCACCCTTGGCCGTGTGTACCGCAGCCTTCGCGAGCAAAGCATCGGTATTGGCCGGGTCCTTGCTAAGGGCGCCTCGAACGGCCTTCTGGCTGCCGAGGGACGATGCATCCCACAAGGTCATCCACCGGGCTCGAACCCCAGCGTAGTAGGCATTGTGAGGTACCGCGGCCATCTTGGCGGCGAACCATCGGTCTCCCGCTTCCTTGGCAGCCATCTGAAGTGCCTCGTCGTCGCCTTGTAAGGCCACGTGTCCAAGCCCATAGACCGCCCCCGCAACTTCGGGGTTCTGGGAAACTGTGGCCAAGGCTGCAGCCACCGCAGCAGCATGGTCCTCGTTCGATGCCAGGGCATCCAGACAGTAGATCACGGTTTGAACGCCCATGTTCGTCTCGAGCACCCGCTCCAAGAGCTTGGATGCCGTAGCCCAGTCGCCTTTTCCAGTGTAGGCCCCAGCGAGCGCAAGGCGTGTCATCGCTTGGTTTCCCCGCCCCTGCTTTAGTGCCTGTCGCAGAGGACCTTGGGCTTCGTCAAACTGTCCTTGCACCACGAGTGCGGTGCCCGCCGCCAGTGCGACCGTCGTATCTAAGTCCATCCGGTCCCGATAGATGTCGCCAACAGTGCGCAGGTCTCCGGCCGCAAACGTAAGCTCGGCCAAGTCTCCATCGGCCTTGTGGCAGCTTGAAGCAGCCACCTTGTAGGCGCTGTTTTCCTTTTCCTCGCCTTCGAGCTTATCCAGCTCTTTCTGGATCTCTTTGCGTTCTTCCAGGGGCATGTCGTACCACCCATGGTAGATGGAAGCGCTCTTCTCGTAGGCCACGATGGCCTCACCGATGGCTCCGGCATCCCGGTATGCCGACCCAAGACGACTCCACTCCGTGCAGTCGTTATCGTCGAGCACAACTGCGTTTTTTCCCGCTTCGATCGCCGAATCAAGGTCGCCCGCAGCACGGTGGAGTTCGAGCAACGTGCCCCAGTCCTTGGCCGTTCCAGCCACCTCGGGCTCAGCTTCCGCAGTGGCGGCAGCGTCCTCTGCCGATGGCTCAGCCTCGTCGGCCGAATCGATGGTCTTCTGTACTTGAGCGATCATAAAAGAGAGCGGACTCTCTCTCTTGACTCGGTCGGCCTTCTTCACGATGAAAGTCTTGGCTGTGCGGTCTGCTGCAATGTCAAAGCCTGCGAGCAGGTCTTGGCCGACAACCACGCGGTCCATAAAATCCAATCCATTGTTGGACACTGAGACATGGTTCGCCACAGACGTGTACTCGGCCACAGACGTGGAACCGAGGGAAAGAGCACCAAGGGAGACTTCGTAGTATCCATGACTGATGTCTCCGAACCGGGAACGAATTTCCGTTGGCACCACATCAGGCCATGTCTGATGACTTCCTGCGAATCCAATTTTTAGGGTGCCGGGCATCTCCACGCCACCCACCGAGAAGCCTTGAATCAAGGTGGTTCCAGGCAACAAAGCCTTGGTGTCATACGAGCGCCCGATCTGCAACACACCCGACTCCACAGTCTCGTATGGAATCGCCGAACCGTCCGCGATCAGGTCTTGACCATTTCCAGAAAAGCTCACTACACCTTGTGACGGGAGCACCGCCCAGGAGATCCCTGCTGGCAGAGAGTCCAAGCTGATCTCCCCATCAACGGCGAACCCGCTTTTCTGGTCACGAGCGTAGGAATGGCCTCCTTGGGCCGCACCTCCAGCCTTCTTGTCGATTTCTACCGTAGACACATTCAAGTCAGTGAGTGTGAGCCCTCCAATCTTCATCTCCGACAGCGAGGCATTCTTTTGCTCACCACCGTTCCGAAACTTCCCCTTCTTCCCTTTGAGGTTCAAAAACTTCTTGTTTCCAGTCTTGATTTTGAGTTCTTGCTCCTTGGCCACCCGCTCGGACACGAAGATACCGGGGTGTCCCGTTCCCAAAGCCATCAGGTACTCATCGTCACCGATGGTCACCTTCACATGGGGGGCAGTGCTCCCGTATGGACCGTAGTACAGCGGAACGTCGACCCGATCGCCCTCCATAGAGGCCCTGGCGATGGACCCCGCATACTTGTCCAAGGGTGAGCCAGCGAGTGCTGGTATTGAGAAGGCAAGGAGCGCTGGGACTAGAAGACGCATGGAAGTCTCTCCTGGAGGTCGATTTGCTATCCTTCGCAGTCCAGGGTTGCAATGCGCTTTGGCCATTGATACCGACCCGCATGTACCCAGGAGGGGTGATGTCTGCGATCTTCGATGTAAATGGCCGAATGATTCTTGACTCTCGGGGCAACCCGACGATCGAGGTGGAAGTGACTACCGAGGAGGGCGTCGTGGGACGGGCAGCCGTTCCCTCAGGCGCTTCCACCGGCGAACACGAGGCGGTTGAGCTCCGAGATGGGGACTCAAGCCGCTGGTGCGGAAAGGGCGTATCAAAGGCCCTCGCCAATCTCGAGAGAGAGCTGGCACCCCAGCTGATTGGGCTCGATGTATTTGACCAGCGAGGCATCGATCAGCGGATGATCGAGCTCGATGGCACCCCAAACAAGGGCCGGCTCGGCGCCAACGCGATCCTCGGCGTCTCCATGGCAGTGGCCAATGCGGCCGCTCGCGTACTCGGACAGCCCCTGTACCGCTACATCGGCGGAACCCGTGCTTGCGATGTCCCTGTACCCATGATGAACGTGCTCAACGGCGGTTCGCACGCAGACAACAATGTGGACATTCAAGAGTTCATGGTCGTCCCCGTGGGTGCACAGAGCTTCGCGGAAGGGCTGCGCTGTGGAACCGAGGTGTTCCACACACTGAAAGGAATCATCAAGGGCCGCGGACTGGCTACCGGTGTGGGCGATGAGGGCGGATTCGCCCCCAACCTTCGCTCCAACGAAGAAGCGCTCGAGCTGCTCGCAGAAGCCGTCGGAAAAGCCGGCTACACCCTCGGAGAGGATGTGGTCTTGTCACTGGATGTGGCCGCCAGCGAGTTTCACGAAAACGGCCTGTACACCATCGATGGTGGCCAAAAAGATGCCGCTGCCATGGTGGAATACTACCGAGGCCTCACCGAGCGCTTTCCATTGTTCAGCATCGAGGACGGCCTCGACGAGAACGACTGGGACGGCTGGGCCCAGCTCACCCAAGCACTGGGAGAAAAGGTGCAGCTTGTGGGCGACGACCTGTTCGTCACGAATGTGGACCGGCTCTCGAAGGGCATCGAGATGGGCGTGGCAAACTCCGTGCTCATCAAGGTCAACCAAATCGGCACCCTCAGCGAGACCCTCGACACCATCGAGTTGGCCCACAAGAGCGGCTACCGGTGTGTCATCTCCCATCGCTCCGGCGAGACCGAAGACACCACCATCGCCGACCTGGCCGTGGCCACCAATGCCGGCCAAATCAAGACCGGTGCGCCCTGCCGATCCGAGCGGGTCGCCAAGTACAACCAACTGCTTCGCATCGAGAGTGAGCTTGGAAGTGTCGCCCGCTACGCCGGCCGCAGCATCCTGCGCGGATAGTCATCCCTCGATGTGAAAGGCCTCGACCACAACGTAGCCTTCGAGGAAGTCGTAGCCGCCATCCAAGAAGGTCTCCCGCGCCTTTGGATCCACCAAACGACCGGGCGGGCGGGCGAGGCCATCAATGGTCAAGTCCTCGAAGGTCACCAAGTGATCCGGTCCCCGCTGGGCCCGAACAAGCACCTTGATTTCGCGACTAAGGGTGTCTCCAGGCTCCATCAGCGGAAACAACCAATAGGTCTCACCGTCGGTCATGGTCTGGTTGATGCGCACAACAAAATGGGCGGTGCCACGGATTCGAACGCCACGATGCTCCCGCGTCACCTCATCCACAGTGACCGGGTATGGGGTGGGGTTGAAGCCCGGTGGTGCGCCCCGATCCCACCACACAAAGCCGATGGTCAACCCAGCAACTGCCGTGAATGGGATGAGTACTGCGAGGACATTCTTGTTCATGGGTTCGGACTCCGCTTGCGTGGTCGGCCACGCTTGGGCCATTGTATACAACGAGTGATTACGGAACCACGGCTTGGCCGCAGGAGACCCCCCATGAAGATCTTTTTATTCACCTCATTGCTGTTGGTGACCACTGGCTGTCAGCGCGATGAAGATGCTGGCGGCATGGCCGGCGGCGGCAGCTCCAATGAAATCAATCAAGGGAGCAGCGCTGACGGTGGAAGCGATGGTGGTGACGACACCGGTGGATACGGAGCCGCACCGACCATCGATAGTGCCGAAGCCATGTGGAACGAAAACTCCGACGGGTATTGGCAAGTGCTCTGCTCCCTGAGCTATTCAGACCCAGATGGTGACATCGAAGGTGGAAAAGTCGGTGTAAGCGCGCTTATTGATGGCACCGCGACCCCAGAACAGTGGTTCATGATCGACGGAAATGAAGCGCTGCACGATGCCGATGTAGGACTGGTCGACGTAACGATTTTGTTCGATCAGGCAGGCATCGACCCTGAAGATACGGAAATAGAATTGGTGCTCCGACTCAAAGATGCGGCCTTGAACGTGTCCGCTGAATACCCCGTCACTCCGACCCTCTGATCTAACCCAAGGAAGGCCCATGAACCGGGTCTGGATGGATCAAGGGGGAACCTTCACCGATGTGGTGCGAGTGGACTCCGATGGTCACTTCACCGTAGAAAAGGTGCTGACCGACACCGCCACGCTGGACGTTCTGGCTCAAGGGGCAGGCGAGGTGCGCTGTGGCACCACTGCTGCGACCAACGCCTTGCTTGAGCGGACCGGTGAACCCGTCTTACTGATCACCAATGAGGGCTTCGGTGAGTTGCACGAACTTGGCGACCAGCGGCGACCGGACCTGTTTCGCCTGAACATAGAGCGAGCGCCCTCCTTGGCTACAGCAGTGCTCGAGGTGGGTGGCAGAATCTCCGCGGAAGGCCGGGTTCTATCTCCCCTCAATGTGGACGAAGCAAAGCTACGGGGTCACGTCACGGCGGGCATCCGTTCGGCGGCCATCGTCCTCATCCACGGCCCAGCCCACCCAGCCACCGAGCGGAGCATCGAACGAATGTGCGAGTCCGCCGGATTTACCCAGATCAGTGTGGGTCATGTGGTTGCACCGTCCCGGGGCTACCTTCCTCGACTTCACACCACCCTCGCCGATGCCGCCCTGACCCCTCTGTTGCCCACCGCACCCGGGCTGTACATGCGGTCCGATGGCGGCCTGAGCCGGGCGGGTGAGTGGTCCGGCGCACATGCGGTTCTGTCCGGGCCCTCTGGTGGCGTTATCGCCACCGCGTCCATCGCTGAAGCGGCAGGAGTAGGGCCGGCTTTCGGCCTGGATATGGGTGGAACGAGTACGGATGTCTGCCGGGTAGATGGCGGCCCCGAGCGGGCGGACCACATCGATATCAGCGGGCTGCGCTTGCGGGTCCCTAGCTTGCGCTTGGAGACCGTGGCTGCTGGCGGGGGCTCCATTGTGCAGACCCTTGATGGCGTAATGATGGTGGGGCCACGCTCAGCCGGAGCCAATCCAGGACCCGCCGCCTATGGACGGGGAGGGCCCGCCACACTCACCGACGCCGAAGCGATTTTGGGTCGACTGCCAGGCTTTCCAGACATCTGTGGCCCGGATCGCAGTCAACGACTGGACCTGACGGCTGCACGAGATGCCATCGGGCGTGCCGCCCCTGGACTGGGCATCGAAGAAGCCGCGGAAGGATTCAAGACGGTGGCCGCTGAGACTGCGGCACGGGCCGTTCGCTCTCTCGCTGCAGCCCGGGGTGTCGACCCGGCCGACCACGCCCTGGTGGCATTCGGCGGTGCAGGTCCGGGCCACGCAACGGCCATCGCGCGGGCCTTGGGCATTCAGACCGTCCTTGTTCCCCATCTGGCGGGTGTGCTCTCCGCCGTAGGCATCGGTCAGGCAAGCCGGCGTTCAGAGGTGGTCGTCCCGGTGCGCGACTCGGTGGGTACAGCGGTGGCAGATGCCATCGCTCGCCGTCCGTTTGAGGGCACCACCCGCATTCGTCTCGCTGCTCGACACACCGGCACCCAACATACTCTAGAGATTGCACTGGATACAAAGACTGCCCAAGACCACCTTACCGAGGGCAATATCGCGGACTTTCACCAGGCCCACCACACTCAATTTGGGTTCAGTCGACCGGATCTGGAGATCGAGCCCATTGAGATCCGTCTCAGCATCGAGGAAGCACCCGACCACCCCACACTGAATTTTGAGCCGCCACCAGACACCAGAGGGGTGACCTGGGCTTGGTTTGGAGATTGGATGGAGGTGCCACTGGTCCCGATGCACAGCTCAAATGGTGTACTAGGGCCCGCCCTGCTGACCGGCTCTGGCACGACCGTAGTCGTGGAGCCAGGATGGCGCGTAACCGTGGGCGACTCTTGGATTCAATTGACGGACGAGCACCCCAAGCCGCCCATAATGGGAACCAGCTTCCACCCGACCCACACCGCCGTATTCGCCACTCGCATCATGGCCGTCGCAGAGCAGATGGGAGAACAACTCGCCCGCTTGGCCCGCTCTGTCTCCATTCGTCAGCGACGGGACTTCTCCGCAGCAATCTTCGATTCCGATGGGCGCTTGATCGCCAATGCACCCCATGTTCCGGTCCACCTCGGCGCCATGGGTGAGACCGTGCGCGACCTCATCGAACACCGAAAGGACGCCTTGACCGAGGGAACCACCTGGGCGAGCAATGACCCCTACCGTGGGGGATCACACCTTCCGGACATCACCGTCATTCGCCCCGTATTTTATGGCCCTCACCGAATCGCTTTCGTCGCGGTCCGAGGACATCATGTGGACGTCGGCGGCACCACACCCGGATCCATGCCGCCGCACTCTACCCACATCGATGAAGAAGGCCTGCGCTTCCACAATATCTTGTTGGCGGACGACCACGGCTTTCATCCCCCTCCGCTTCCCGGATGCAGGCAGCCCGACGAGGTCAAGGCCGACTTGCTCGCCCAGACCGCAGCCGTCGCCATCGGTGCCGCCGCTACCGTCCAGCTGATTCAGGAGATCGGACACGCCGCTTTTAAAGCCCAAATGACCCACCTGATCGGACAAGCCGCTCGGTCCGTGGGGCGGGTATTGCTCTGTTACGGAGGCACACATACCGCCACAGAGATCCTCGATGATGGCACGAAATTGAGGGTTGAACTCAAGGTGGAAGGCGACCGCGGCTCTCTTGCAATTCATGGATCTGCCCACCCTGGAAACCTCAATGCTCCCCGAGCTGTGGCCCAGGCGGCATTGCTGTATGTCTTGAGAAGCTTGGTAGATGAGCCCCTCCCTTTGCTCAACGAAGGCTCACTGTCACCGGTCACCCTCGAGACCACCAAAGGCGGCCTGTTCGACCCTCAACACCCAGCCGCAGTCGCGGGTGGAAATGTGGAGACAAGTCAGCGACTCGTCGACGCCCTGCTTCGGGCCCTGGGCGCCCAAGCAGGGAGCCAAGGAACCATGAACAACCTCACGGTCGGGACCCGTGCAGGCGTGTGGTACGAGACCATCGGCGGCGGATCCGGTGCAGGACCCGGCTTTGACGGTGCGGATGCAGTCCAGGTTCACATGACCAACACCCGAGCCTCCGATGTGGAAGACCTGGAGGTGCGATTCCCCGTGCGACTCACACGATGGGGACGACACGCCGACTCCGGGGGTCGAGGGAAATGGTGCGGCGGACAAGGAACCGAAAAGATCTGGGAGTTCTTGGACCATGCGGAGATTGCAATTCTCGCAGAACGCAGAGCAGCGGGCGCGCCCGGCGTGGATGGCGGAGAACCCGGCTTGCCAGGTCAGGATGAAGTTGATTTTGGCCAGGGCTGGGAGCCTGCACCCCCACGCTTTTCAGCAAGTGCGGGAACCCGACTCCGCATCCGAACTCCAGGAGGAGGGGGCTTTGGCCTTCTGCCCGACCAAGATTAAGCCTGTGGTTCACTAAAGACGATGGTTTTCTCTTTCGGGCCGATGCGACAATGCGTAAGGAACTCGCGCAGGCTGAGGCCCAACTCCCGGGAGTGTGAGTGCCAATATGAAAGCGCTTTGCGCTTCGCATCCTTTCGATCACGTCCTTTGAACTGCATGGGATGTCTCCTGGGGGTCTAAATCCTGCGCCGGCTCGGGGGCGCACCCAGAAGCGGTCAGGCTGTGAAGATTTGGGTCTCTATTCGGGGTCGCATTTGGGAGCGGTCCTACTGGAACTACAATCCAGCGGGTAACGAGCCGCTGACCGTGAAACTCACGGTGGCCAACTCTGGTCCGCTTTTGCCTCGCTGGGACTTCACAGTCAAGACCGAACCCTTGCTTGGAGCGTCACAGTGGTGTGACAACCGACAGGTGACCGACAAATGGGCACCCAAAACAACTCCATGTCGTTGAATTTACGTTGGTACGGATTGTGCGCCCGAAAGCCACTGGAGGTGGACATGCGAGCACCATTGGGGTGGGTGGCGGTGGGGGCGATACTCGGAGCGTGGACTTGGCCTGAGGTGCCCTTGTGGTTCAGTACCGTGGCCATGGCCATGGGTGCAGCCATATTGAGGTCGCAACCGACGCCCACTCGAAGCCTGTGGCTGTGCCTCTTTGGGCTGGGGCTGGGAGGGTTCGCGGGTCACCTTCAGCCTGCTGCTCCTGCATTTCGAAGCCCCATGATTGGGCGAGTACTGAGCACCAGTGGCCAGTCCGCGATGGTTAGAACCGACACGGGCAAGGCCTGGATGCGCTTTGGACCCGGAGGGCCCAGACAAGGAGAATGGATCAGCGCAGACGTCGTTCCCGGACGAGCCCGCCCCGTGCTTCCGGGTGGCTGGCAATCCGAACGCAGGCCCCGCCTAGCCAAGGCGCTTCCAGTGAGGGTGAGAAGCTGGGTGGGACAATCGGTCGACGCGGAGGAGACCACGAATGCCGAGGGGCTTCTATACGCGCCCATTCTGAAGGCCCTCGCGACCGGTGACCGAGGTGAAGTCCCCAGTCCACAGCTCACTCTCTTGCGAAATACTGGCACCATTCACCTGCTGGCCATCAGCGGTCTTCATGTGGGCATGGTTGCAGCGGGCGGTGCCTTTATTGGTTGGTTGTTGAGTCGCCCGATGGTTCTCTTCGGATGGGTCGTCCTTGCACGGCTGGGGCCGGCCTTGGGCGCTCTGTTGGCAGCGGGAACGTATGGAACCCTCGTGGGCTGGCCAGTCTCCACACAACGGGCGGCTTGGATGATCGCAGCGGGCGCCACAGCCACCGTTGTCGGACGAGGGGTTAGCCCGTGGCAACTGATCGGTATTGCAGCCCTCGCAGTGGTGCTGCAGGACCCATCTGCCGTGGCATCGTTGGGATTCTTGATGTCCTTCGGGGCCGTGGCCGCACTGATTGGATGGATGCCCTGGGCAACCGCTTGGCTCCGCCCCTCACATCCGTGGTTGCTCCGCCGGATCGGACAAAGTTTGGCGGCAACCCTGGCCGCCACGCTGGGCACTCTACCCGTCACTGCCTGGGTATTTCAGCAAGTGGCTCCCAGCGCACCATTGGCAAACCTCATCGCTGTGCCCTTATTCGCTGGCATCGCCGTTCCCATGAGCTTGTTGGGGCACCACATCAACGCCCCATATCTTCTGACCATCGCCGATCGCGCTGTCGAATGGACAATGACATGGCTGACTTGGGTTGACTGGGGAACGGTATCTGTGGCGGTAGGACCCATCGGTGCAACCCTGCTTGCCGCCACCATCTTTGCCTCGTCTCGCCCGAAAATCGCACTGCTCCTCGGAGTGATCGCGTTCTTCCCGCCCCACAACACGTCTAAATTTGAGGTGATCTTTCCCGATGTAGGCCAAGGTTCGTCGGTCTTGATCTCCTTTCCGGATGGAAAAAAATGGCTCGTGGATGGTGGCCCACCAGGGAGCGCCCTGTGCCAGTGGCTCCGGCGTTCCGGAGTCCGCGAACTGGATGCCGTGTTCTTGAGTCACCCCGACATCGACCACATCGGCGGCCTGTCGCAGGTGATCGATGGAATCAAGGTGCACCGACTGTGGGTACCACGACGACCCAAAGTAGATGAGCGTCGATTTCACAACCTGTGGAGAGACGCCCACCAAAAAGGAATCCCAAGCGGGGTGTTTGGCAACGCCCACGGTTCCAACGACAACAACGAGGGCCTTGTGATCCGTACACGCCTTGGAGCTCACAGCTTTCTACTTATGGGGGACCTTGGTGCAGGCCCCGAGTCGCGTATGGTCGACCGCCTCTCTCACTTCTCGGTCGTTCAGGTGGGCCACCATGGATCCAAGACGTCATCTTCGACCGACTTTATTCAGCGAACTGCACCGGTTTATGCGGTAATTCAAGCCGGTAAAAACAATCGATATGGTCATCCGGCAGCCGAAGTTCTCGAACGGTGGAGCCCTAAAACGGTACTCCGCACCGACATGCTCGGTACCCTGCGCTTCCAAAGCGATGGCAAGAACCTCAAAACAGAACACTGGAGCCCCACAACTGGCTGGGCCTCGGTCTCCCGACAGTTGCCCTAAACCGTTGACACCCCCCGAACACGGGGGTACAACTAAGCCGAGCAAACCAAACCCTTACGTTAACGTTAGTGTGTAATCCAAGTATGACCGGCGCCTCACCATCCACCTACCGAATCGGCGAACTGGCCAAGCGCACAGAGAAAACTGTGCGTACGATCCATTTCTACGAGGAGTTGGGCCTGCTGAATCCTGCTAACCGCAGTCCCGGTGGGTTTCGGATGTACAACGACGACGCGCTGGACCGAATTCACTGGATTGAACGCCTCCAGGACCTTGGATTCTCTCTCACCGACATTAAGAATTTCCTGACCGACTTCCAGTCTCGCGACACCGGGCCGCAGTCCATGGATGCACTGCGCAGCTTCTATGGCGACAAGCTCACCGAGACCCAGGCCGCCATGAGCCGCCTACAGTCCTTGGAGGCCGAACTCAATGCCTCCATCGCATATCTTGAGGCATGTACCCAGTGCTCGTTGAATGAGCCCGTCCAGGCCTGTGCGTCTTGTACCGATGATCACCACTCCGATAGCGAAGCGCCACGAATGGTGGCCACAATCGCTGCTCCCTCCTGAGGCAACTATGAGCGTCAATACCCCCATCTACCTCGATAACCACGCCACCACGCCTTGTGACCCCAAGGTCGCGGAAGCCATGTGGCCATACCTCACCGAATCATTTGGAAATGAGGCGAGCCGCAGCCATGCCTTCGGCTGGGCTGCACGTGAAGCTGTGGAGGTCGCCCGCGAACAAATCTCCGGGCTGATCGGCGGAAATGCGAAAGAAATCGTATTTACCTCTGGTGCCACAGAGTCCAACAACTTGGCCATCAAGGGTGCTGCAAAGTTTTACGAAGCCAAAGGCAAGCACATCATTACCTGTGCCACAGAGCACAAGGCCGTACTGGACTCCTGCCATTCCCTCGAAGCTGAAGGGTGGGAGATCACCTACCTTGGTGTAGATGACCAAGGCCGCATCAACCTCGATGAGCTCGATGCCGCCTTCCGTGAAGACACCGTTTTGGTCAGCATCATGTTCGCCAACAACGAAATCGGCGTCATCCAGCCCATCGCTGAAATCGGTACACGCTGCCGTGAACGCAAGGTAATTTTTCACTGCGATGCCGTTCAGGGCCTCGGCCGCGTTCCATTCGATGTTGCCGAGATGAAAGTCGACCTGGTCAGCATCTCTGCCCACAAAATGTACGGTCCGAAGGGCGTCGGCGCATTGTGGGTTCGACGCGGTCGGCCACGGGTTCGCTTGGCACCGCTCATCGATGGTGGTGGACACGAACGCGGCATGCGCTCCGGCACCCTGCCCGTGCACCAGATTGTAGGCTTCGGTAAAGCCGCTGAGCTCTCTAAACTCGACCTCGAGAATGGCAGCATCGAAAATGTACTGCGCCTTCGGAACAAGCTGTGGACCGCGCTCCAAGAACAACTCGATGAGCTGTACTTGAATGGATCGTGGGAGCATCGCCTTCCCAACAACCTGAATGTCAGCTTCGCCTACGTAGAAGGTGAGGCGATGATGATGGGGATCAAGGACATCGCGTGCTCATCGGGTTCCGCATGCACCTCAGCAAGCCTCGAGCCCAGCTATGTGCTCCGCGCACTCGGCGTCGACGTTGAGCTGGCCCACACATCCATCCGCTTCGGTATCGGCCGCTTCACCACCGACGAGGAGATTGACTTTGCAATCGATCTCATTGTCGAGAAGGTCAAATGGCTCCGCAATATGTCCCCGCTCTATGAAATGGCGCAGGAAGGCATCGATCTCAAATCAATCCAGTGGACAGCCCACTAAAACCCCAAGGAACTGACTCATGGCATACAGCGACAAGGTCATCGACCACCTAGAAAGCCCCCGCAATGTGGGTAGCCTCGACCGAAATGATCCAGACGTAGGCACCGGCATGGTTGGAGCTCCAGCCTGTGGTGACGTAATGAAACTACAACTCAAGATCAATGACAACGGCATCATCGAGGATGCAAAATTCAAGACCTTTGGATGCGGCTCTGCAATCGCTTCCAGTTCCTTGATCACCACCATGGTGAAGGGACAGAGCATCGACTACGCGATCTCGATCTCCAACGCGGACATCGCTCGTGAACTCTCCCTTCCGCCAGTGAAGATTCACTGCTCAGTGCTCGCTGAAGATGCCATCAAGGCCGCTATCAACGACTACCAAACCAAGAAGCAAAGCGAATAGGTAAGACCCATGGCAGTTTCCATGACAGAAGCCGCAGTAAAGCGTGTCCGCACGCTCTGTAAGAAGCGACAGACACCCGATGCCGTCTTGCGTGTTGGAGTTCGTGGTGGTGGCTGCTCCGGTCTCTCCTACTTCATGGACTTCGTAGAAGTGCCTGAAGAGAAGGATAAAATCTTCGAATTTGGTGATCCGAGCATTGTCCTCGCCGTCGACCGAAAGTCCTATTTGTTCTTGAATGGCACAGAGATCAATTTCGCTCAAACCATGATGAAGAGCGGCTTCGAGTTCAACAACCCGATAGCCGGCCGGTCCTGCTCCTGCGGTGAGTCTTTCACCATCTAAGGAATCCCGTGATCTGCTGGCAATGCCACGAGCCCACCCAAGGGGCAGTCTGCGTCGGGTGTGCGTCGCTTCAGCCGCCACCACCCGAGCCTGATCCCTATGTGATCTTGGGCCTGAAGCGCAGCTATGCGATGGACGGTACCCAGATTGACCAGGCATGGCGAACGGTCTCTCGGCAAGTCCATCCGGATCGCTGGGCTGGAAAGCCTGCAGTATTTCGACGAATGAGCTTGCAGTGGACGGCGGCAATCAATGAAGCCAAGCGCATACTCAAAGACCCCTTGAGTCGGGCCCGCTATCTCGCAACCGGCAACCCACACCCTCCCGAGCTGGGTGGCCTGCAACCAGATGGCGACTTTCTGGAGACCATCTTTGACCTTCAGATGATGAGCGCAGCAGATCCAGAGAGCGCTCGAATGACGGTCCAAAACATGTGGGATACACACCACGGCCAACTCGAGCGAACCTTTTCAAAATGGGAAGCAGGAGAGTCATCCCTCGATGGCGTCGAGATGCTCCTCGCTAAATTGCAGTATTTGAACACCGCGCGGAACCAAACCAGCGCGTAGACGGAGCCCATATGGCAAACATCGGTATAGATCTCGGGACCACCCACTCTCTCGTTTCAGTCATCATCAACGGGCAGGCACGCTGCTTGCTCGATGATGACGAGCGAGCCCTCCTGCCCAGTGCCGTCCGGTACAACGAGGAAGGCAAGCCCGTCTCCGTGGGCTACCCAGCCCTCGAGGCGGCCACCGAGGAGGGCGGCACCACGTTCACGAGCGTTAAGCGTTTTATGGGGCGCTCTGGCCCCGAAGTGGCCGACGAGGCGCGACTGTTTCGCTACGATTTGATTACGGACGACACCAAGGCGGTGCGATTCCGTGTAGGCGAAGGGGAAGTCACACCGACTGAAGTCAGCGCCATGATTCTCAGGCTGCTCCATTCCCGGGCCGAGGAGTGCTTATTTGGTCGTCCTGGTGGAGCGGTCATCACCGTCCCAGCCTACTTTGATGATGCCCAACGCCAGTCGACCCGAGATGCCGCACAGTTGGCTGGAGTGAACGTACTTCGCCTGCTCAATGAGCCCACGGCCGCCGCACTGGCCTATGGACTCAACGAAGGCAAAGACAATCAAACTGTGGCCGTCTTCGACCTGGGCGGTGGCACCTTCGATATCTCCATCCTCAAGCTCGACGAGGGAATCTTTCAGGTCCTCTCCACAGCCGGTGACACCCACCTCGGCGGAGACGATTTTGACCAAGCGCTGGCCGCTATATTGCTCAACCAGGCCGGTATCACCGATGCCGACGGCATCACCTATCGAACCGCAATTCGAGCGGCAGAGCAGGCCAAGCGCGATCTCACGGACTCCGAGACCACCACACTTCAGGCAACCTTAAACGGCCAGGTCGTTGAGGCTGAAATCGATCGGGCGAGTTTTGAGAACTTGATTCGACCCATTGTTCAGCGGACGGGAGCAGCCTGCCTACAAGCCCTGAAGGATGCACAACTCACGCCCACCGACATCGATGAAGTGGTCTTGGTTGGCGGCTCCACTCGCATACCGATGGTCCGATCTTTTGTAGAGGACCTGTTCGGTCGAAAGCCCCATTGTGATTTGGATCCCGACCAGGTCGTGGCCCTCGGCGCCGCCATGCAGGCCGACATCCTTACTGGAAACAGCGAACTCGCGGACGACATGCTGCTGTTGGATGTCGTGCCCTTGAGTCTCGGACTCGAGATGATGGGCGGAGTAGTTGAACGACTAATTCCACGATGCAGCCCGATCCCTGCCGCCCAGTCACAGACATTCACGACCCACGCGGACAACCAGACTGCCGTGGACCTCCATGTGGTCCAAGGTGAACGTGAGCTCGTCGGTGACTGCCGGAGCCTCGCGCGCTTCAAGCTGACCGGCCTCACGCCGCAGCCCGCTGGGGTTCCGCGCATCAAGGTGGAGTTTATGGTGGATGCCGACGGAATTCTTCGGGTGAATGCCTCCGATGCGACGACCGGGGCAAGCACCAGTGTAGATGTACAGCCCAGCTACGGCCTGTCTGAGGACGAGATTGAGACCATGCTGGAGGCAGCGATCGACCACGCTGAATCCGATGTGGATGAACGGCTCCTGATCGATGCGCGGATCGAGGCTGAGCAAATTGTTCACCAAGTAGACAAAGCCATTGTCACCGATGCTGCAATGCTCGAAGCGGGTGAAGAGGAACAGATTCAGGCACTCGTTGTCGAGCTAAAGGAAGCCATGAAAGGCCGCGACCGGCAGCGAATTAGCGAGCTCTCACACAGGGTGGATGAGGTCACAGCACCCTTCGCCCAGCGACGGATTGAGCGGGATCTTCAGCTGGCCATACGGGGCCGAAGCACCAATGAGGTCGCTGAGAAGCTGGGCATCTCGAAGTAAACTCGGGGCGTGATCCGCTTTCTCACCATGATCGCCCTGTGGGTGATCGCCGCTTGGCATCGACTGAGAGTCTTCGATGAGGCCATCGTAAGTTCCGACAGTCTCGGGCCCTATCTACAAGCACAAGCCGCGCTGTTCGGTCACCTGCCCCGACCACCCAACCCGGAGAGCGGGGATGCTCTGTGGATTATGGCGGTACCACTTGTGGCTGCTACCGGCTCGCTCACAGAGCTGCTCCAGGGTCGGTTCATTTTGGGTGGACTGGTCGCACCCATCGGCTTTGCCGCCGCGTACCACTGGACCGATCCCGAGGCATCCACAGCCAGAAGGTGGGCAGGGGCCTTGGCCTCCGGATTGTTTCTGGCCTTCGACCCGGGCCTCTTGGACACCCTGGTGAGCGGTGCCCGCTCCTATGGGGCGCCGGAGCTCATTGGGGTCATGACCCTGGCGGCGGCGCTCAGCCTTCGAGCCCATCCCTGGGCACCCGCCCTGGCCTTTGGTGCCCTCATCGCCGCCGCAGGACACCACCCACTTGCCCTCGGGTTCGGGCTCGGGTTGATTCTCTTGATACCAGCGATGCATCAAGCGGTGGGCGGCCGCCGCCTGCGACAAGCCTTCATGATCGGCGCACTGGTCGCCGTTCCCCGCCTCATCCGAATGGGCCTCCTCGCCAACTGTGGAGAAGGCATTTCCACATGCTTAAGCCGGGTCGCTCAGAGCAACGTGACCGAGCCCATTCCATGGCTCACATTGGCGACCACCACCATTCACGACCGGAGTACGGGTGACCTGGCTTGGGGAGTCTGGGTGGTGCTCGCTGGTCTCGCAGCTGTCCTTATGTGCCGCATCTCAGCACATCGGAAGGCCGGTCAATTTGCCCTCGCCGGCGTGATCGGCCTGATGCTGCTCGGTCTGTTCACTGGATACATTCGGAGCTACCATCTTCGCATCGCTGCGGTTCCGTTCGCTGTAGCCGCTGGCATTGGGCTCGCCCGACTGTGGCCTTTGGCCATTGTAGGTGCCGTGGCATTTGTGGTCCAGACCCACCACCGCTTGCCCGTGGGTCCAGATCTGGGCGCGGTCGCCCGCCATGACCGAGTGTCCGCTGAACTGCCCACCACCGCGCTGTGGGTAGACCGGGTGTGGTGGGATGGGCCACCGACACTGGACCCAGCAGCCGTGGTCCTCAGTGGTTGGCTGAACGGCCGTCGAGACTTCCGCTTGGGGCCCGATATTCCATTCATTCTGCTCGAGGTCCGAGCATCGGCCCCAGAAGGTCAAATCATTGAGTTGAAGGACGCCCAAGATGCCAGGCTTTGGCTCAATGTCCAAAAGGCACTTCCCCATCAGAGAGGCGGAGCCTATGATTGGGCCACCATCTCCGACCCGCAGACCCATCTTGAGGACGCCCGCTGGTGACCACCCAACCACCCGACTCATTCGAATCCAACAGCGATTTTAAAATCGGTCGATACCGCATTATCCGGCACGTTGCCCAGGGTGGCATGGGTGCCGTATACCAGGTCGAAGATCCCGAAACTGGCGAGATCTTCGCCCTGAAGCTCACCTCACCTGAGCCCCACGCCCGAACCCGACTCGAGCACATTCACCGGGCCCTCTCCACTTTTGATCACCCGGGCGTACTCAAGTCCCACCGGTGCGGTGAAACCAGCGACGGTCGAGCATATATGCTCCTCGACTTTGTGGGTGGGTGCCCAGCACAGGTCTTCGCCAAGTCCATGGGAGTACCAGGATCAGAAAAACGGACCACCGCCGTTATTACCATCGCCATCCAGGTGGCCGAAGCCCTCGACTACCTCCACCAGAACCACGTCATTCACCGAGACATCAAGTCGGCCAATGTGATGGTTCGCGAAGACCACAGCGCGTGCATCATAGACTTCGACTCCGTGGTCATGGAGCGCCTGCCATCGCGAGCCGGACACTTCATTGGAACCTACACCTACGCGCCTCCGGAACAAATCCAAGGACTGCCCATCGACGGTCATGCCGACGTCTATGCCCTCGGTGTGTTGCTCTACCGCATGTTGAGCGGAAAGAGACCATTCGAAGCCGACACCACAGAGGCGCTGATCAACCTGCACCTCACCGAAACGCCAATGCTCCTCCACGGGCTCGTGGCCGACCTACCCAACTCAGTGGCCCAGATCGTGGCAAATATGTTGGAAAAGGTGCCCAATGACCGACCCAGCGCACGGGCAGTCGCAGACCGATTGAGGCGATCCTAAGACTTGCAGCGTATGATTCAGTGTCAAAACACCATCCAGTCTTTGCCTCGAGGTCCAATCATGAAACGCACGTTGTTCTCTATTAGCTGCGCCCTCTTGATATCCAGCAACGCCGAGGCATCCGCCTTCTACTTCACAGACATCGGCATCCGGTCCTTCTCGCGGGGCGGTGCATTCATCGCAGGCACCGATGATCTGACGGCCTTGTACTACAACCCCGCCGCCCTCACTCGCCTCGACCGCCCCCAGTTCATGCTCAATGTCGCTGGCGTGGACCAATTTGTCACCTTCTCGCGCGCTCAGACCTCAGGGGCGGGACCGTTAGCCGACGATGGTACCCCCACCGACATCACCTTCGCTCCAATCGAAGACCAGGCCTCCGCCTTTGTGATTCCCCACTTCGCTGTGAGCTCCAAGCTCGGCACCAAGAACACCACTTTCGCCTTTGGGTTCTACCCACCCTATGCGCCCGATCTGGCCTACGATGCCGATGGAGCACAGCGCTACTCGCTCATCGACGTGATGATCATCCAGACCTCTATGGGACCCACAGTGGCCCACAAGTTCAACGACTGGGTATCGGTCGGAGTGGGTGCTGCGTGGGGTGTGATGATGGCAGAAGAAGAACTCAAGGTCTCGGTTCCTTTTCACAAGAGTCAGGTCCGTTCCGAGGTCGTCGATGGTCAGATTGTCACCGTGATCGACGAGCCAACGCCCAACGAAGACCCCAGCAATGACGTGGGCTTCAAGTTCTCCGCGGCGGACTGGAAAGGCCTCTCATACAACGCCGGTCTGACCATCGAGCCCCCAGATGGCCAATGGGCCTTTGGTTTAATGGTGCAACCACCCGTCAAATTCGAAGCCAAGGGCGAGCTATCTGCTGACTTCTCCAGCCACATACTCGCCACCGAAGGGTTCGCAGGCGCCCCCATCATTCTGTCCGAATCCAGTGTCGACAAGAATGTGACCCTGAACATCACCATGCCGCTGATCCTGAAGACCGGGTTCGCTTTCAGGCCCAACGAAGACAGCGAGATCGAAATCGCCGGAGTGTGGCAAAACTGGAGCAGCATCAAGACCATCACAATCACCGACCTCGATCTCGCGGTGGACCTCAACGGTGAACACCCTGTGCCCGATGCACAAATGGATGACATCGTCATCGACGACGATGTGAACCTACCGGCCAATTACAAAGATTCCTGGTCCATTCGACTGGGCTGCGAAGAAGACTTGAACCGAAAATTCACGATGCGTGCCGGCGTCTTTTATGAAACCAGCGGGGTTCCCACCTCGACCCAGAGCGTCACCCTCGTTGATGGAGACAAGGTTGGGTACGGAGTCGGTGGGTCCTACCGTCCGTCGGAAAATTTAAGCTTGGACTTTGGGGTCAGCCAATCCTTCTTGAATCCAACGAATGCCACAAATTCGGAGGTCAGACAAATCTCAGTGGACGCACTCACAGGAGACTTTCTCGACGGAACAGTCATTGGAAATGGGAAATATGAATCGAGCCTGCTTATCTTCGGTGCTGGCCTCGTCTGGGAATTTGGGCCCAGGGCTTGATCCTCTGCGTTTTGGGCTGCCCCCCTGCAGTCGAGATGGTTAGTCCGTGGCAGTAATCGAGAGCGCCATGACCACCTCTATCCAAAACTACCTGCCCAACGACAAGCCTTCGGCCACCACACGCGCGGTGACAGAGGTTGTAGATGGACTGCGTGGTTCCCAGATCCTCGCCATCGCCACCGCCGTTCGGGGCATGATCGGGGAAGGCCGGCAAGTCTGTAATCTCACCGTCGGCGACTTCGACCCAGCCATCTTTCCCGTCCCAAGTCTACTGGTGAAGGAAACGCAGGCTGCGCTGGAGAGAGGCGAGACCAATTACCCACCCTCCGACGGCCTTCCAGTTCTGCGCCAAGCCATCTCGGACATGTACACCCGGGATCTGGGACTGGACTACGGTGCCGATGGCGTCGTCGTGTGCTCTGGAGCCCGTCCAGTGCTCTACGCAACCTGGCGCTTGTTCACCAACCCTGGAGACAAGACGGTCAGCTTCCTACCAGCATGGAATGTCGGCTACTACGCCCACCTCTTTCAGACCGACCACCACTTCATACCCACAACACCCGAGACCAATTTTTTTCCAACGGTTCAACAGGTGAAAGATGCGCTCCCTGGTGCGCGCTTGATTGTCATGAACAGTCCACTCAACCCCACTGGCACCGTGATCGACCCAGAAGTTCTCCGGGGCATCGCCCAGGCGATCGTCGATGAGAACCGTGCCCGCGGTGAGGCGCCACCCTGCATGCTGATGTGGGACGCGGTCTATTGGCAGCTCACCAAGGACGAATACCCCTTCCACAGCCCGGTTCAGCTGGTGCCCGAGATCGCGCCGTATGTGGTGCACATCGATGCAATTTCCAAGGGATTTGCTGCGACGGGTATGCGAGTCGGCTGGGCAGTATTGCCCCCGTACCTGCAATCCAAGATGAAGGCATTGATCGGACACATGGGAGCCTGGGCCGGCCGGCCTGAGCAAATCGCGACTGCGGCGTTGCTGAATAATACCGAGGCCGTGGCCGACTACAACCGTTGGATCAAGTCAGAGATCAATGCCCGACTTGATGCCCTGTATGCCGGCATCCTGTCCATGAAGGCCCGAGGGCTACCAGTGGACGCCATCGAGCCTCAAGGTGCCATCTACTTGAGCTTCCGTGTGAACCTTCAAGGCAGAACCAATGAATCCATTCGAACCATGTTGCTGCAGGATGCCGGCGTTGCCGTCGTGCCCTTCCAGGCCTTCGACCTCGATGAAGACTCTGGTTGGTTTCGAATCAGTATCGGCACGGTGACAATGGACGAACTGACTCCCATGCTAGCGCGTTTGGAAGCCTCCATTCACAACACGATCGGAAAATAGAATGACCACCCCCAACGACTTCACGGAAGATGGCCCATTTCGAGACGCGGTCAAGGCCGCACTCACGAACCTACTGGACCAGCTCGATAAGATAGAATCCGATGACCACGACCCATCGATGACCGATGGAAACCTCAAAATCGTGTTCGAGGATGACTCCACCTTCATTCTGTCCCAGCAGCCGCCCACCCGTGAATTCTGGCTCTCCGCCAACTTCACGGCCTGGCACTTTGTGTGCTGTGGTGGCATATGGCTGGAGAGAGACAACAGAGAGCCCATGACAACCGTTCTCTCCAGCCTGTTTTCGGACAAACTAGAGATGAACATCCAGTTGACGCTCTGAGTGGTATGACCGAATCTCCAGAACTTCCGCCACGGTATGAACTCATCGACGAGATCGGTGAAGGAGCGACCTGTTCTGTTTTTCGGGCCCGGGACACCTTGCTCAATCGAGATGTCGCCTTCAAGATAGTTCGCCGAAGCCTGGCTCTCCATGCCCGGTTTCGCGCTCGCTTCGCACGAGAAGTGGCCCTCTCTGCAGAGGTGGTCCACCCCCGCGTGATCCCCGTTCTCGACACCGGCCGACTCGATGATGGTCGACCCTTTGTTTCCCTTGCCCATGCCGACCAGGGCAGCTTTAGCGATCTGCTCAAGCGCCGACCGCCCATGGGCGAAGCCCTCCGAATCGTCAACGAGATGCTGGATGCATTGGCCCATATGCACGCCCGAGGAGTCCTGCACCAAGACCTCAAGCCGGCCAATGTGTTGCTCCATACGGCCACCGGTGATGGTCCCCATGCGTGGGTGGCTGACCTCGGGGTCGCTGGCGCCATGTCAGAGCTCGCTCTGCACCAGCAAGGCATGGGCGGCACACCCATCTGGATGGCACCCGAACAACGCGCCGGCCGCTACGCGGAGCTGGGCCCATCTACCGACCTATACGCCGTCGGTCTGATGCTGTTCGAGATCCTGGGCGGAGATCGCAGCGGCCAGCAACCCGGTACTCGGCGCCTCATTGATCCCCTACCGAGTGGACCGCTCGGCCTCAACCCGGATGTACCCAAGAACCTGGAGGAGGTGGTTCGAAACCTGCTTCAACCGGACCCTCGGGAACGGTATGACCAAGCAGCTGACGTGATTCGAGCCATCCGAAATGCGGTAAGCGATACCCAGCTAACCATGCCGGTACCCCCACCCATCGGTGGGCACATCGGTCAGAGCCTCTCCGACGTGTTGTTGGCGGATGGGTACGAAGCGATCACCGCTACCTCCGCCGTGCCCATCCCAGAGACTGGAGTGCGATGGAACCGCGTCACTCCCGATGAGATGCCCTTGGAGCCGCCACCACCCGCTGCATCGGGCGCTGAAGCGGGTGGACTGGCAATGGTTGGCATGCGTGATCCCCCGATCGAGGCCCACGAAGACATACGCTGGCTCTTGTGGCAACAAGCCCGAGAGGTGGTGCAGACCCGTGAACCCCGCGTGGTCCTGCTCGTGGGTCCAAACGGCATTGGAAAGTCCCGTACCGCCCAGTCGGTCGCCCAGACCATCGGTGCCCAAGGGCACATGGAGATCGCTGTTCTCCGCTATCACAACCCGCCCGGACCCGAAGATGGCTACCGGGGTGCAGTTCAAGAGATCCTGGCCCCCTGGAATGACAACCGAACCGCGCTCCAAGCCCGCTTCAAGCGCTGGCTGAGTCGGGACCAACAGCGCACCCCCGAGCGCGTCGACACCGAGGCAAGTGTATTGGCCCGTTGGTGTGGGTACATGGATGAAGGAGAGACCACCGTCAATGCATCGGTGGGTCTCGCGTTCCTGTATCGCCACCTAGATGCCCGATCTTGGCGAGGTGGAGCTCTGATGATCCTCGACGACGCCCACCTTGCCCAAGAGCCCGGCGATGGGCTGAATATTTGTGACGCTGTCATCGACCGCAGCATTGGCGAACGACCCTTCTTGTTGATCGCCACCCTGTCCGAAGAAGCACTACAGGAAGATCCGAAACTGGCCAAGCGGGTCCGCTCTTTGGAACGCAGGGGTGCGCTCCGGGTCGACCTTCACGGAATGTCCGACGGAGAGATGCGCACATTCCTACGCCAGTCGCTAAATCTCCAGCCGGAACTCGCCAATGCCATCGCCCCGCACTGCTACGGGAGTCCCAGTCGTGCAATGTTGATGGCCCGTGACTGGGCCACCCAGGGTCACCTGGTGCAGACACCAAACGCAGACCTGACCTTGGACCCATTGGTCATGGTCGAAGATGTGCTGCCCAACGATCTCCATGACCTGTTCTTGGCCCGTATCCGAGGTGCCGTCACCGCCACAGAACGCCCTGATGCTGCATACGAAGCCCTCGCTGCAACAGCCTTGGCCGGCCAAGCCCCACCGTCGATGGTGATTCGAGAGGTAAACCCAGAGGGTCTAGACGCGCTGTTGGCCACCGGCTTGATACGCCAACGGGGCTGGAGGCTCGTCTTTGAGCATGGACGCATCCACAGTGCGGCCCTCCAAGTCGCCCTCGGGCGACCCAATGTCAGCGGCCTCCACCAGCGTCTTGCTGACGCCTGGGCCCGCGTTGGTGACCGCACCGGAGCCAATGTAGACCTTCCGGTAGGAATCCACCGACTTCACGCTGGCAACCCAGGTGGAGCGACGGTCCCACTGCTCCGTGCAGCCCGCCGAACCCATGAAGAAGGCCGGTTCGCCGTGTCCTTGAATGCCTGTAAACTAGCTGTGGAGGCAGCCGATCGGGCGGAAGGTGTCTCCGCCCGGGCCGAGGCCCGAATCTGCCAAGCACAGACCTTGCTTTCCTCAGGCGCGATAGAAGAAGCCATTCAGCTCATTCGCGAAGCCCAAAAAATAGGACACTTAGACCGCAGAACCCAGGCACGACTGTGGGTCTGTATGGCCCATGCCGAAAAGAACCTGGGACGACTGGAGGAGGCCAAGCGGCTCTTAGAGAGTGCCGAAACAACTTTTGAGGCGACCCAGGATCGAGAAGGACTGATCGATACCGCAGAGGCCATTGGCCGCGTGTATCGCTTGGAAGGGCGACCAGTGGATGCCGCCCGTCGATATACCAAAATGCTGCGGCTCAATCGGGGGGACAAGCGCACCGAGGTACGGGCACTCCACGGGCTGGTGGATTCTCGGGTGGCCAGTGGTCGGCTCGCGGGCATCGACCCCTTGGTGCAACGCTTGCGAGAAGCAGCGCTGGCCACTGGAGATACCCGGCGGATTGCAAAGGCAACGTTCGTAGCCGGCCTTGTGCGTCTCGCACTGAGGGACTTCGAGGATGCCGAGAAACACTTCTACACCACCCGAGCCCTTAGCGTCACGGTGGGAGACTTCCGATTGCAGATCGAGAGCGAAAACAACTTGGGAGAGACCTTGCGGCTCAAAGGGGACATCAAGGATGCCGAGCGGATGTACGAAGGGGTGGCGAGGTTCTCAGAGGAGCACAACTGGCCTGTGCCAGCCGCCATCGCCCACCTCAACCTCACCTTCATCAACCTGACCCGTGAAGACCCTAGCTTCGCGCGCATCCAGCTCGACCAGGCTGAAGCGCTCCTCCAGAACCACCCCAAGCATTGGGCCTGGCTGGTGATCGGGGTGATTAGAGCGGGCTGGGCAGCCGAGAGTGCCGATGAGAATACCTGCCGGGCATGGTGGTCCGTGGCCATCGAGCGTGGACTGGGACGAATCATCTCGGTGGACCTGGTTGAGCCGCTTCAGCGCATTGCCACAGCGGCCGATCGCAATGGCTGGAATGACATTTCCAGCCGAGCGGTTTCATACCGCGAAGCCATCAGCCGAGCTTCGATCAGCAGTGCAGGTGATGGTGAGTTGGATATACAGAAACCTTAAAGTGAGGAACTGCCCATGTTGTTTTCGATTTTTACGCTAAGCGCGTTGTTCGCATGTATCGAGCCACCACCCTCCGCGACGGAAGGTGGAACGGAGCCTGGCGGAGCCGCCAAGCCTGGCGCACCCACGCCCGGCGCAGAAGAAGCCGGGCCCCCGCTAAGCGATGGCCCCCCACAAGCCGCAACCGTACCGGCCCCCCACGACGGCTCAACCATGGGTGCGCCCACACCCCAGTTTGAACAATCAGACCTTGCGGATGGTGCCAAGTTGAATCTCGTGATCGGGTGCGATGACTGTACCGGTTCGTTCATAGTGCGCGTCGAAGATGCCACTAAGAGCCCGCCCGTCGTTTCTACCGAGAAGACCTTCACCACCACCGGCAAGCACACCATCATGGCACCCAAGGGCATCAAGGCCGTCCTCATGATTGTGAACGACATCGATGGCAATGGGCAGCCAACACCAGGTGAAGCCATCGGGCTCTGGACTGGCGGCCTGCTCAACACCGATGCACCACCGGACTCCATCGAATTGACGGTTGGGGTTGTGCCCGACACGCCGCCGCTTCCTCCTGCGGAAGACGACCCAAATGCGCTGATGCCCCCCGAGACCAATCCCGCGCCGACCGATCCGCCTCCATCTGAGTAGCCGCGGCTACCTTAAAGGTGAGCCCGACTCAGCCAATGGGTCATCGGGACCCGACTTTGGGGGTCAGAAAGGAACAAAATTCGCGAGAACATGCTGTAGCATTGGAGGGAACTAGCCTCATGCCGTGAGGTTGAGGTGGGTAACTTCCGACTTTTACTGCTAATGCTCGGAGCAATTTGGTCGCTCGAAGTCCAGGCAGAGAGTCAGATCTGGCTCCGAAATCACACCGACGAAGTGTTGACTATTCAAACGACCGCACGATCCGCCAAGCCCTGGGTCGAAGGCAAGCAGTGGACCCCTGGAGCCAAAAGTGTGCAGCCAGGAGAGGTCGTAAACATCGCCAATTTCAGTCGAAAACGCAGCCATCTGAGTGGTGGTGGCGCAACCATTGTGGCACGAATTCAACCAAAACCTGGTGATGAGCATATCGAACTTCGCACGAAAGTGAGGCCTTCACTCTGTGGAACCCGGCTCGAAAGCGGCGCGGGAGAAAGCGCCTCAAGCCACGTAAACTGGACCCCAGGTGAGCATCACTTCTGGGTGGTAAGCAGCCAGGAGTCTCCGTTTCTACGAAGGTTCCCTTTTTGCCAGGGTGGTGAGGAGCGGGTCGAATTTTTGGTAGAGGATTTGGACGTAACGAAGGGCGCCCCCAGCTCATCAGAGGATGGCCTGAATGTGATGACCTACAACATTTGGTACCTACTTGGAAAGCCCCGCCAGGCGGAACGCTGGAAGGGCATACCAGCCACTGTCACGGGCAATGATGTGGTGGTGTTTACCGAGGCTTTCAAGAACAAGTACCGCGACCTGATCGTGACCCTATTGCGGGTGGAGTACCCGTATATAACGGCCGTTTTGGACGGCCCTGGAGCCTGGTTCAACGGCGGGGTCTTTATCGCCAGCAAGTGGCCTTTTGAGGGGCTTCAACCAAATCATGCGGGCCTGTATCAAGCCCAACAGTATCTCTTTGATGAGTCGGAGTGCTCCGGAGAAGACTGCTTTGCCGCCAAGGGCATTCAATATGTGACGGTTCGAAAGCACGACCGTACATTCCACATCTTTGCCACGCACCTTCAGTCCACCTCCCCTGTCTTGCGTTCCTCCGAGCGCGCCTCGGCGAAGTTGATGCTTCAGACCAAACGGGTGGGAGCGTGGGTGGCTTCAAAGCGCATTCCCACCGACCAAGCTGTGCTGATTGCCGGCGATCTCAATTTTGACGGAAACGACCCTGGAATACTAGCCAGAGCGCTGAAAAATCTAAACGCAGCGATGCCAAAGCGTGTGGGGAAAACCCGCCACAGCTTCATGATGCGCAGACCAGGGAGCAAGCGCCAAGCACTGGACTACGTGCTGTACTCGAGCGCCCATCTTTCACCGAGCGAAGCCACACAAGAGACCGTGATTCCACCCGGATTGCTCTCTGACCACTTTCCCGTGCGTACCGTCTATATATTTGGGGAAGAATGAGCCTACACCGCGCTGTAGGAGCGTCGGGGTTGTGAGTCAGCAGATCCCGCTTGACGACCTTATCTCGAGGCTGAATCTACTTTCGCCAAGTAAGCGTCGGTGAGCCCCCGGGCTTCCGTCAATCGTGCCATCGCATTCTGGAGGCCCGCCTGGGCAGACAGCCGTCCCTCAATGGCGACCAATATGCCTTCGCGATTGGGGCACTCCCAGTCTTGATGATGAATCGGGTAGTTCATCTGAAGCACCTGAATTGCCACCCTCGGGTGTCCAGCCTGAGCCAGGACACGAACGGCTTCATTTCTTAGCTGTTTGATGTTGTAGTACCGGCTACCATGGCCCATTTTGTCGAGATGGGATGTCCGGGTATGAACGATAGAGAGCACACCACCTGGATTCTCTTTCAGCTTGGAATTGAGCACAAATACCGTGTCTTCAACCCAACGATGATGGGCGGGGTCGTCGAGTCCAAGCTTCGCAAGCTGTCCAATGGCCTTGGGCCCGGGCTGGCCCGCGACATCGATCAGGCTGTCCCCTGTCGGCATGCCTCCAGCACCCTGAACTGAAAACGCCACAGGAACCGCGGCGGACTTCGGTGGCTCCAGACCCGCAGCGATAGCAATCTCAGCATCGAGATGCGCGATGTCTGCGGCGCGAGCAGCACCGTCAAAATAGCCCCAGGGTTCGTGGGTTTGAATCGGGTCCACACCATCCAGATACAGCTCCCACAAGCGAATACGAAGTGCGTGTCTATCATCAAAGTCATCGAATCCATCGATGGCCGGTACCTCCACTTGTTTCGCCAATGACGACAGTGAGGACCGCAGCTGTATGGCGACTTGTACTGTGAGGGTCCCAGAGCGTCGGTGTGACAGGAAGTGTGACCGAATGCCTGCCACGCCTGTGTCCGATGTAGGGACCGCGCCGGTGTGCATGCCCTTCATGAGTTCCGCATCCCTCTGAGCAGCATCCCGGGCCAGCGAAGGAATGGCCACCGATGCTCCACCCTCAGCCGGAATCATCGTGGTCAATGTCCTGGCCAACTCAGCATAGATTCGGGCGGCCTCATCAAACCGGCCATCAGAGGCTAAAAGTCTGGCCCTGTCCCGCTCGATCACAGCGATATGACCAGCCACCCGCATTCGGACATCGTCCCAGTTGCGCTCACCATAGAAGTTGAAGTCAGGGACAAACCCCCCGGGGTCATGCCGCCAGGCCGGGCTGTCAGCAGGAATCGGGGGGTGCTTCATGCCCGCCACAACACCCATGACATCGCCAGCTGGGGTCCCGATGTTTGGACCCACCGGGGTGTGCTCATTGGTGGAACACGCCACCATCCATCCCAGTATGATCATCATCATGGCGTCCCCCCAAAGGTCCACACCATTAACGGGCCATCCACTGTGGGTGGACCAAACACGCTGGTCAATACCGGTGTATACGCGCTCTTCAGGCCCGCCCGATCCTCCAGATCCGTGTGCAATACAATGGCAGAATACCGTCGGGCCAGGGCCTTCTGGTACAGATCCGGCCCTTTGGCTGGGTGCTCCACGACCTGGCGTTTTCCTTCCCGTAGATAGGGGTCGGTAAAGGCACTCTGGACCTCCAAGTCCCGACAGCTATCCAGGCGCACATTCGGCGAGTATGGAATTCCTCGCTCATGGGCAGTCTGGTACCAAAAATATCGACTCGTGGCCATGGTGGCCCCCACGCTACCTGGCAGATCAAGAACAGGCCCATCTCCAGAAATTTCAGCGTAGGCGGGTGGTATCCGTGCGTCCGCTGTGGGTACCGGCCAAGAGCCGGGCGACGCCCACAGAGACTCCACAACAATCAAAATACCAGCGAGCGGTGCCAGCCAAACCCGACCCATGCTCAATAAGCCTCCCGCAGCGAGCAAGACAAAAATAATCTGCCCACCGATGCTCAGGCGGAGAGGATGGGTGATCGCCACGTCGGGCAGGAGCAACTGGCCCCAGTAAAATGGCAACGAGACCGCGTGCCCACCAATTTTGACCCAATCGCCAAGATACAAAATGGGACCGAGGCCCACCACAAGAGACACGCATGCGGCGACACCCCAGTCTCTCAGCTTGGGGTTTCGTACAAGGCCAATGATCGCCAACACAATGACGGTCCAGCGGAGGTAGCCCGTGTGAACAAACGCCTCTCCGTACGCTGCGAGGTCCACCGACTGAAAATCTCCGGGCATAAAATAGGTGCGCGGATCAACGGCGTTGTGACTGAGAATCCAACCCGCACCAAACTGTTTTGGCCGCACAATAAGGGCATTTTCGCTGTGAAGTGTCCACTGAAAGGCCCCCCAAAATGGAAGAGAGATTACAGCACCCAAGATGAGTGCGCGAACGGGCTCCACAGCATCGGGGCGCGACGGTCTCCACCCTGCACGCCAGGCCCGAAACCCCCGCAAAGCTGCCATCACAGCGAGCACCATCGCACTCACCAGACCGTAGTAGAAGTTCGCAATGGTGGTCAGACCAAACACCACCGCCAGGCGAACCCAACGCTTGCGGGTCGGCTCTTCGAGCACCAGCCACCCCGCCCATAGACACCAGACAATCCAGTGTATGGCCACCACCTCCGAGATCCCGTTGGACATCTCGGTGAGAAGAAATGGCAGGGTCGCCAAACCCAGTCCCGCGACTGCACAGTGGGGTCCTTTGCCCAGCACAGAACCAGCCAAGCACTGACCGGCCAGGCCTGCTGCGGCGATCCGAAGAACCGTCACCCAGTTGTAGGCCACCGCCGGGCCAAAGCACCACGCCAACGGGGTTCCAATCAACGCACCCAGCAGATCAATAAAGTAGAGATCTCCACCCTCTGGTACACCGATCAAGTCTGTCGAGAACGGCCACTCCAGGCTTGAGATCTGATGGGGAATAAACCAATACCCCCATGCATGATTCCACACGTCGACATCTGCATGACCAATCAACGAAGTGGCAGGAGACAGAGACGCCGGCCACGTCACGAACACCGCCACCACAATCCAAAACAGGCCCCGCAAAGACCACTCCATGCGGCTCATTTGCTGGACCCAGGCCGATTATTGATGCGGGTATCCTCGAATACCGAGCGCAAAAGCGCGAGATCCGCGTCGCTGAGCGCAACATTCATGGCAGCCGCATTCTCCAGGGCCTGATCCGGGGTCCGTGCACCAACAAGAGCGCCAGTCACGCCCGGCTGATGGAGGACCCAGGCGACAGCCAAATTGGCCAAGGTGATGCCATGGGCAGTCGCGATGGGCCGCACGCGCTCCAAGGCATCGAGAACCAGGGCCCGATTCTCCGGATGATACAGGGGTTCGTCGGCACGACCATCTCCCTTTGGAAAGACACGGTCCATGGTGACCCGGCCTGTGAGTATTCCCCGACCCATCGGGGAATACGCCACGACGCCAATGTTCGACTCCACACAATGAGGCAGTACATCCCGCTCAATTTTACGATGGAGCAGTGAGTACCTCGGCTGATTCGATGCCAAGGGAACACTTCCCAAGGCCCGGGCCGCCTCGATCATTTGCTCAGGGGAAAAATTGGATACCCCCACAGCACCAACTTTGCCCTGTTGGTGCAGATCAGCGAGCGCTCCCATGGTCTCATCAATCGGACAAGAGGGGTCCGGCCAGTGACACTGAATGAGGTCAATGTGGTCGACGCCCAGGCGCCGCAGAGACTGCTCTACCTCCCAGCGAACAGACTCTGGCCGCAGGTTTCGGTTGATGGTCCAAGATCGACCTTCAGGGTCTTCGGTATCGAAGAAATGTGAGCCCTCATCGGTGTCCCACCGCAAGCCCACCTTGGTCATGATCTGAACCCGTTCCCGAATTCCAACCAACGCACGACCCACTACTTCCTCGGATCTCCCGAACCCATAGACCGGCGCGGTATCGATGCTCGTGATTCCACAATCCACCGCCGCATGAATGGTGCGAATGGATGCATCGTCCTCAGCCCCTCCCCAGTACCAGCCTCCGTAGGACCAGGCTCCAAGGATGACTCGACTCAGAGACAATGACGTGGCACCCAAGCGTCGAACTGACATGGTCCCCCCTTAAAACGGTGCTGGACCGGTAGCGCGTGATTTTCCTGTCGCTTGACCCGTGGATTTGGATGGCTCACCGCCAGCAGCACTCTGCCTGCGGCGCTTCCACATGCTCACGAACTTCTTCTCGGGGTCTGGCTTGGCACAGACACTCGATACACCTTTCGGAGCTGTGCCTGGCAGGAAGGGTGCCCGAATACTCAAACAGCCTTGCCCCCTCTGAGGACGCAACCCGGTCACGATACAGATCTGCCGGTACTCGATCTCGGGTCCCTCGAAGCTCCGCTTAGCGAGGCCATCGTGAAGGCCCTTCATCCACCATCCCCACAAGGGTGCTGCCAGCTCGCTGGAGCTTCCGCCGATGGTGGCGGGTGTGTCGTAGCCCACCCAAAGCGCACTCGCGTACCGGGGTGTCCCGCCGACGAACCAAAGGTCCATTTCCTTGTCGGTGGTACCTGTCTTTCCTATCGCTTCACCCTCATAGCCTACGATTCCATTGACACCGCGGACTGCGCCACCGGTTCCGGAGAGCACCACGCCACGCATCAACTCTCGGGTAAGCGCCGCAGCCTCAGGGGACATCGCAGGACGCTCCTGTGTCAGCGCACCTACGAGAATCTGTTGGGCAGCATCACGAGCAAGCAACACCGGACTTCCCATCGATCGCCGGCCCCCGTTGATGACCGCAGATACGAATGAAGCCATCTCAAGGGGGGTGACCTCACCCTGCCCGAGTGCCAAGCCCATCTCCTCTGGCAACCACCGCTTCTCAAAGCCCAGGTGATCAGCGAAATCTACCAAGTGTCTCGGCCCACCAAGCTCCTCCAAGAGCGACGCAGTACCGACATTGGAGCTGCTCGCCAAGGCTTGGGCAAGGGGAATGGTCGCTGTGTATTTTCCACCGACATTCCGTGGGCGCCACCCATCGGTGTTCTCAAAGGTCCGCCGCTCATTGGGGACGGTGTCCGAGGCGGTGTACAGGGGCATTCCATCGCCATCCATGCGCGAAAATGCCAAGGCATATACCAGCGGCTTAAAGCTCGAGCCCGCTTGGCGCCGGGCTTGAGTCGCACGATTAAAGCCTGTGGATGTGGAATCTCGGCCACCATAGACCGCCACCAAGGCGCCAGTATTTGGGTCCACCAAGGCGGCTGCCGCTTGAAGCGGCTCCTCGCTCCGATGTCCCACCGACTTCTCAAGGTAGGCAACCTTTTCACCGATGATTTCTTCGGTGCGTTCTTGGGCCACCACATCGAGGGCCGTGTAGACATTAAGGCCTGCGCCGTACACAGACTGGCTCGGCATATGAGCCTCCAACCAAGCACGGGTCGACTGCATATACGATGGGTACTTGGTCTGCGGCAGCGGCGTCATCTCAGTAGAGACCGGTTCCATGCGAGCGTCATCGACGTTGTAGCCCATCAGCTCCATCCGTCGGAGGACTCGATCCCTACGGAGTTTGGCGTTGGTCGGTGCAATGTCAGGCCCGTACCGGCCAGGAGCGGGAAGAATACCTGCCAAGGTTGCCGCCTCGCCAAGAGACAAGTCCCGAGCTGACTTTCCCCAGTAATGTTGAGCAGCGGCCTCAAACCCACAGATGGACAAATTTCCTGCCTGACCCAGGTATGGGGCATCGAGGTACATCTGCAGGACACCCTCTTTGCCGATGTAGCCGTCCAGGGTGACCGCCATGGCCATCTCCCGAATCTTTCGCGACATGGTCTTTTCTTCGTTCTGGGAGAGGCGCCGAACCACCTGCATGGTCAGCGTCGATGCCCCCTGACTGTACCGAGCCTTGGTGATGTTGGCCCACAATGCCCGCATGCTGGCCAGTGGGTTCACCCCAGGATGATTCCAGAACTCTTCATCCTCAGCGGCGATGATCGCATCGATGAGGTGTTCTGGAGCTTCGTCCAGAGGAAGATGATCCCGCACCTCACCATCGGGTCCCAACAGATATCCAATCAACATGGGCTCGAGAGACAACGGACGGGTCCAGCCTGCCAATCCAGAGGGTTGCTTCCCTTCAGGAAAGATGCCTCCACGGGGAATCACAACTCCACCCTTGTCGCAGTACTCACCCGGCAAGCGCGCAGGGCAAGCCAATACATACCCACGCAACCGTGCGTGTTCGATCAGTCGCTCTTTTGGAAGGTCCAACAGCGCACCATCGGACCAAATTTTCGCTGGGAAAGACCACCCAGGATGAGCGACCTCATGCTTCAAATGACTGTCGGCCATCGAGCGGGTCTTCTCTCGAATATCGATCAACCGAGGCCATAGGCCTCCAATCGCAATTCCCCAGATCAGAGAAATGCTCAGTAGCGAGTACTTGAGTACAGGTCCCACGCGCAGTTCTCCTCAGCGACGATATTACCGTAAATGCCCTCGCGCGTGCGTGACTCTCGCCTTGGATGTGCCCAGAGACTGCCCTGAGCAAATATTCAGCTGCCGAAAACTGCCGAGATGATGCTCTCGTCAACCGCGTAAGATTGGAGGAAGGAGCGACGCTCAGCCTTCATCTGAAGCACCCAGGCTTCGTACCCAGCAAGGTTTCCTGTCGATTGGTAATACCTCCGTGGATTCAGGATTGCTTGGGGCACCTTCTGGAGCAATTCTGCGTTCTCCGGTGCATCGACGTCTACAACCTCATAGCCAAAGTCTGGATCTTTGGTCCAGACGACCTCATCTTTGAGCATTGCTTCGAGCATTGCACTCGAATGGCGAATCTTGACCTTCAGTCCTCGTCCTGCCTTCACGCTCACGGCATCTCCACCGACGAAGCCTGTGTTCATCATCCACAGGCCGACGTTCGGCATGGTGGTAGCGAGCTCAGAAAAGCGCTGGGCCTGAAGTCCGTGGGCCAAAGGAAAGAACGGCTGGGTGAAGGGCGAGCGAGTCTTGCCCGTGTCCGTGCCCGCAGCCGAAGTCTTGGTGGTCTCACCGAGCATAAAGTAGCCCGCAGCCTGGGCGGGACTGATGAAGCGAACGATTCCTGGTGTCGCAGCATCAGCGCCCTCATCCCGATTCAAGATACCCATGGTGGCAACCGCAGAAATTTGCTTCAAATCTGCGGCATCCTCAATGGAAGACATCGGGATGATCGAGCGACCATTCTCCGTCCACTTGACGAAGTCCCAGCCAGGCTGAACGGTACCGGACTCACTGACAATGCTGGATGGATCTACGCCACCCGTGATGTAGCTCTCCAAGTTCTCAGCGTTCGCTCCCGTGAGCAACAGGGTCTCTTTGAGACGCTTGGCCTCGGTCGGGGAGAGCACGCCCTTGTCGAAGTCGAAGCGACCATGGGCATCGGTGTAAACGTTCTCAACCCAAGCATCTGAAGACATGGTCCCACGGTAAATCACGGGCTCGTTGGCCTCGTTGAGGCCAAATGTCTTGGCAAAACAACCATTCTCCGTGATGGACAGCTCGCCCGCTGGCCAAAGGCTGACCATGTCATCTTGAATGGGCTGGGTGACATCGCCTTGCTTCGAGAACGTGGTCGTGGTCTTGCCGGTTCCACTCAGCCCCATGATGGTCATGGACACTGTCTTTCCGTCGATCTGTACCGACTTGGCTCCAGCGTGCAGGACCAGTCCGCCTTCTTGGAAGACCTTGTGGTTCAACATCCGAAGCGCGCCCTTCTTGGACTCACCGAAGTAGTCTGGACCCATGATGTAGGTGGTGTAATTTTCGAGATCAACGAGGATCGCCTGACCACCTTCCATGCCCGTTGCTGGGCAATTGGGCGTGTAGACCACCTTGAAGGTGGGCACAAATTCGTCCTCCACATCGAGCACATCGGATACCGGAAAGCTCAACACCTGTTGCATCCCGGCGATGTTCGCACCCTCAAGGGTGTAGAGCCACTGGGTTGAAACAGCCCGCGCACCGAGACCGATGAAGCCGCGGACTTCTATCAGGGTTCCTTTCTCTTCAATGTAGGCACGTTGTCGGGTGATGAGCGCGTTTGCCAAGTCCCGGTCGATGACCTTGCAACTGTACTTTTCGGCATCCGTCTCAGGAGCGATCACGTAGGTCCACTGCGCCTTGCGTGCCTTGTTTTTTGCGACTTTGACCAAATTTCCTTGGGCCGTCTGACTCACCGCAGGTGTGTGCTCCAGAGCCAGGGCTCGGAGCTCGTCCTGGCTGGGGTTTGTAATGGTCTTCACCTTGTATGAGTGAAGACTGCACCCCGCTTTTGTTGAAAGAAGAGGGGACCAGCCAGATGTGTGTTCGCCAGGTGCAAACATGGTGCGCTCCTGTTGGGTGTTGAGGAGGTCAGCCCAATAACCCGAAGAACCGCGAAGCGCTCAACGTCTAACAAACCGAGCGACTGCCTCGACGTGAGGCGTTTGTGGGAACAAATCCACCGTCCACAAGCGCTCCAGACTCCAGCCACCTTCTTCCAACACCAGTCTATCTCGACCCAACGAAGTCGGACTGCAGGCCACATACACCAAGACTTCTGCATCCAGGGTGGCTAAAAATAGGGCTGCTTTGGGGTGCAAACCGGCCCGCGGCGGGTCCACCACCACATGCTTCGCACCACCCAGCTCGAGGGTGGGCAGCACCGATTCAACCGTCCCGGCGTACCACTCGCTCTCTATC
>CAWVVG010000002.1:0-37514 GCA_963932775.1 uncultured bacterium | reverse complement strand
GGCGGCAATCAAGATGGCGGCGGAATGCCGTACCGGGATGACGAGATTCCCTTCTAAGTCCTCTCATCGTGGTAGTTTGGCGCCATGAGTCAGATTCGAATTCATGAGATGTTGACCTTCGCGGTCCAGCACAAGGCCTCTGACATCCATCTCGGTGCCGGAGAGATTCCCAGCGTGCGCATCGATGGAGAGGTGCGTCGGCTGGATCTTGATCAGCTGAACATCGATGATGCTCGCAGGCTCGCATACTCGATCATGAACGAGAAGCAGAAGTCTCGCTTTGAGAACGAACTGGAGGTCGATTTCTCGATTGGACTGGAGGGACTCGCCCGTTTTCGAGTCAATGTGTTTACCCAGTCCCGCGGTGTTGGGATGGTCCTTCGGCAGATTCCGAGCCGGGTGCTCAGCCTAGACGAATTGAATGCACCATCGATTTTTCATCAGATCGCCGCGTACAGAAAGGGACTGGTCCTGGTGACGGGTCCGACTGGGTCCGGAAAGAGTACGTCGCTTGCAGCCATCATTGATCACATCAATAAGAATCGAGCGGAGCACATCCTTACCATTGAGGATCCCATAGAATTTGTGCACACGCCCCACAAGTGTTTGATCAATCAACGAGAAATCGGCAGCCATACAAAATCTTTCTCCGTGGCCCTGCGTTCAGCGCTTCGTGAAGATCCGGATGTGATCTTGATCGGTGAGATGCGCGACCTTGAGACCGTGTCTTTGGCGCTCACTGCAGCGGAGACGGGGCACTTGGTGTTCGGCACCCTGCATACAAATTCTGCTCCCGAGACAATCGACCGGATCATTGATGCCTATCCTCACGAGCAGCAAGCCCAAGTGCGCACCATGCTGTCGACCTCATTGGCGGCAGTGGTGACCCAGACGTTGCTGCGGAGTGCACGGGGACCGGGGCGGGTGGCTGCCCATGAGGTCATGATTGCCACTCCCGCCATTCGGAACCTCATCCGTGAGAACAAGCTCCATCAGATGCCTTCCATCATTCAGGCTTCCAAAGGCGAGGGCATGGTGTTGATGGAGGATGCGATTTTGGGCCTAGTGGGTCGTGGCCTGGTGAACCGAAAGGCCGCAATTTCCGCCACAGGAAACCCCCGGTTGTTCGACGAATAAGATGAATATCGCGGTCAACGGCAAGCCTCGAATGATCGGTGAGGGATGGACGGTCTCTCGACTGATTCAAGGCCTGCGGTTGAATCCCTCTGGTATTGCTGTGGCGGTCAACGGGACTGTGGTGTCCCAGTCTCAGCGAAGCGTGATCGAATTGAGAGAGACCGTCGATGTGGAAATTATTCAAGCGGTGGGGGGAGAGTGATTCTCATTCCCGCCCGGAATGAAGGGCCCCGAATCGGTCTCGTGATTCGGTCCGTTCAGGTGGCTCAACCCGGTGTGGAGATCGTGGTAATCGCGAACGATTGCACCGACGACACCGCCCTCGTTGCAGTCCAAGCTGGTGCGACGGTGATCGAGTCTGCTCGGGGCTATGGGCAGGCCCTGTGCGCTGGATACCGATACGCAGTGGGTCAGCCTGGGGTGGCTTGGGTGGTTCAGCTTGATGCGGATGGTCAACATCCACCGGATGCAATCCCTCGACTACTAGAGGGCCTCGGGCGCGCGGACATGGTGATCGGCAGCCGTTTTGCCTCCGGTGGGTCCGCAGAGTCATGGCCCCGGCGCCGACGCTGGACGGTTCAATTGATGGGCATGGCGACGGAGTGGATGTCGGGATTGCAGGTCCAAGACATCAGCAGCGGCTTTCAGGCGCTCAACATTTCGGTCGTGGCGGCTATCGTGAATGACTTCCCAGTGGAACTGACCGATGCCAATCTCTTGGTCCGAATTCAGCGAATGGGATTTTCGGTCACCGAGGTCGGTGTGAAAATGGCCTGTCGTGCCGGTGGAGAGAGCATGCACGGGGGTTTTCGCAGCGCCATATATGCGGGCAAAACTCTAATGGCGGTAAGTCGAGAAATACGACGATGAAAATAGTCAGAATGGGTTAAGTGGGCGGCTTGGAGATCGCTATCGTGCCTATCCTTGATGCTGTTCGAACTGCTACTCGTGATGACATTTGGTCTCGTGGCGTTCAGTTGGTCCGAGATGAACGTGTGCTTGGCATTAGCGAGGAAGAGGACGAATTCGTTTTCAGCGTCGTGCCAAAGGGGAGGGCTCGTCCCGCCACAGTGCACTTATGGCCATCCGATTCAGACTGGTCGTGTGACTGTCCGGCTACTCTGCGGCCCTGCCTGCACATTGCTGCCGCAGCGATCGCACTGCACAAAGCCGTCGAGGCTGGCACAGGGATTGGGCCCGCGGGCGGTGGTTCGGTCGCGAAGGTTGGCTATCGGTTCTTGAACAGCGAGGGCGGACTGATTCTTCGCCGAGTATTCTTGGCCGGAGAGCGCGAGGAAAACCTTGAGGGCCCGGTGGCCGGTAAACACAATGGGCCTTCAGCCTTGAGCTATGGCCCAGCGGATGAGTTGGTCGAGACGGCGATGGGTCACCGGTTTGGTGCGGTTGTGACCCGAGAGCGACTGCCACGATTGTTCCGGGCATTGTCCGATATCGGAGGCATCACGTTGGATGGTGAGCCGATATCTGTCAGCCAAGATCCGGTCGTACCCCATGGCTGGGTTGAAGATCACGGATCGGGCTTTCGCCTTCGTTTGGTTCGGGACTCGAAGATTACCAGCGTGTATACAAATGGTGTGGTCGCCTGTGATGAGACCCTGCACTTCATAGGCGATGGGCAACTGAGTCGAGAGCAGCGGCGAATTCTGGCCCGCGGTGTGGTGTACAGCATCGATGAAGTGGGCCAATTGGTCGGAGACATGATCCCTCGGCTCGAGCAGAAGATACCCGTTCACATCCGAACCACACGCTTACCCAATGTAGATGCGAGCCCCCCGCGCTTGGTAATCGAGACCAAGAAGCAAGGGGACTCTCTCGTTATTCGGCCGGCGATCGTCTATGGGGACCCACCGACAGCTCGAATTCTTCGAGGTGAGATTGAGATTCTGGGCGATACGGTGCCGATTCGTTCGGAGCGGTCGGAACAACGCTTGATTCGTCAACTGGGCGAAGAAATGCGCATGGCTGTGGGCATTGAGACCCGACTTCAAGGCATGGCCGCGGTCCGTTTTGTGGATCGCCTGGACCGCTTTTCCGGCGAGATTCTAGGTACGGGAATCAAGCACTTTGTCCGGGTGGGCCCGATTGAGCCGGACATTCAGATCGATGGCGATATGGTCCACGCAGACATGGGCGGCGCAGATCCCCTCGAGGTCATCTCCGCTTGGGTATCTGGAGATGAACTGGTGAGCCTGCCCTCCGGCGGCTGGGCACCCCTTCCAATCGAGTGGCTGGAGCAGTACGGGGATCGTCTGGCGGATCTGTTGGCGGCGAGGGATGCCACGGGCCGGGTGGCTCGGCATGCTCTCTTTGATCTGGCCCGACTGTGCGAGGAGCTGGACTTTCCGCCCCCGCCGGAACTGGAAGGATTGCGGGCGCTGGCGGATGGGTTTGCCGGCATTCCCGATGTGGACTTGCCATCCGACTTCATAGGCGAGCTGAGGGACTATCAGCAACAAGGCGTCAACTGGTTGTCCTTCCTTCGAGATGCCCAGATGGGTGGTGTATTGGCCGATGATATGGGGCTCGGAAAGACCGTCCAAGCGCTGTGTATGGTGGATAAGAAGGCCCTGGTTGTCGCGCCCCGAAGTGTACTTCGAAACTGGGAGATTGAGGCCGGCCGATTCCGTCCGGACTTGAAGGTCGCGATTTATCACGGACCTACCCGCAAGCTGGACCGCAGTGCAGATCTCATCATCACTACGTATGCACTTCTGAGAGGCGACCAGGCCAAACTCATCAGTGAGCAGTGGGATCTGGTGATTCTCGACGAGGCCCAGGCCATCAAGAATCCTCAGAGCCAAGTGGCCCAGGCCGCCTTTAAGATCGATGCGAAATTTCGAGTCACGCTGACGGGTACGCCCGTGGAGAACCGACTCGAGGAGTTGTGGAGTCAGATTCACTTTGTGAACCCTGGACTGCTCGGTGGACGCAGGGACTTTGATGAGCGCTATGCACAGCCCATCTCCCGGGCGGACGCAGGCGTGGCTTCTCATCTACGTGACCGCATCCGACCCTTTGTATTGCGGAGACTCAAACGCGAGGTGGCTCCGGAGCTGCCTCCTCGGACAGAGAGTGTGCTTCGTTGCCACCTCTCTCCAACAGAGCGCGGGGTGTACAACTCGGTACGTGCAGCCACTCAGGCCAAGATGGTCGAGCGTATGGGCTCTGGCAATGTCATGGCGGCACTCGAGGCATTGCTTCGCCTCCGCCAGGCATCCTGTCATTCGGCCCTGGTTCCCGGGCAGGAGGCCGACAGCTCTGCAAAAATCGACTTGCTGATCGAGACCCTCACCTCGGTGATTGCGGAGGGTCATAAATCCCTGGTGTTCTCCCAATGGACCAGCTTACTCAACTTGATTGAGCCACACCTGAACGAAGCGGGCATACCTTTCATCCGCTTGGATGGGCAGACCCGAGATCGACAGGGGATGGTTGATCAGTTCCAGAGTGACGACGGGCCGCCCGTCATGCTCATTAGCCTCAAGGCGGGTGGAACAGGCCTGAACCTCACGGCGGCCGACCACGTCTTCTTGGTGGACCCTTGGTGGAACCCAGCGGTCGAAGACCAGGCAGCGGACCGAACCCACCGCATTGGCCAGGACAAGCCTGTCATTGTGTACAGGCTGGTTGCAGAAGACACGGTTGAGGAGCGCATCTTGGCCCTTCAGCAGCGGAAACGTGCCTTGGCAGAGGCCGCCCTGGGAGGGGCGGATCAGGCGACGGCGATCACTCGGGATGACCTCATGGCGTTGTTGGCCTGAGTCTCTGTACTCGGGCTCCAAGGCCTTCTATGAGACGTGCATACCACTCAGCCGTGGCCTCTGTTCGACCGGGCAAGGCGATCGAGCCCCAGATTACGCTGAGGGTCTGACGGGTATTCTCGTGGGTTTTTGTTCGCTGGGAGTCCTTGACGGGACCGCCGCAGGGGCCGTCGTCATCGAATAGGCTGAGGAGGCCGCCGATGCTGATGACCTGGCCCGCCGGGTTGAAGACGTATTCGGTGTTGGGCGGAACCAGCCCAATGCGCCACGAGCCCTGGCCCCGATCGATGTCCACGACGCTGATGGGCAATCCGGAGTGCAGGCTGGCCACATTGCAGCAGTCGACCGCCGCATTGATGCTCCCCATGCGTCCCTTTTCTACGGCTGACACCAAGTACTCGCTCGCAGGTTTACTGCGGCCACTCGGCTTGAACCCTCCGTGTCGAAGCAGATCCCGGATGGTGGATTTCACTTCTTCTGGGCGATCGATGGGTGGATGTGCGCGCTCGGAAAACCATTTATCGAGGTCGTTCAGTGTGGGGGTTTGCTCCAGTGTGGCAGGCCAGGTCGTGTGCAATATTGCGGTATCTAGGAGTGGGTGAGGGTCGATGCAGATTTCCATCCGATGTGCATATCCTGCGTCTGTGTTCCACGTGGAACAGCCTTACGGGGCTCGCTTCCGATAGGGTGTGCCCGTGACTGTTTACCGAATCCCAGAGGATGAACTCATCTTCCCGAACCCCAGCGAGGCAGACCCAAGCGGCCTGCTTGGGGTGGGGGGTGACCTGAGTCCCCGACGATTGTTGTTGGCCTATGCCAACGGAATCTTTCCTTGGTACTCCGAGGGTCAGCCGATTTTGTGGTTTTCTCCGGATCCCCGTTGTGTGCTCGAGCCCGCCAAGCTTCACATCGGAAGGAGCTTGCGAAAGTCGATCAAGAAACGACGATTTGATGTGCGGATGGACACCGATTTTGAGGGGGTGATCGATGGATGCAAGGTCACTCCTCGCCCAGGCCAAGAGGGAACGTGGATCACCGCTGAGATGCGCGCAGCCTATGTACGCTTGCATAAACTCGGGTTTGCTCATTCGGTTGAAGTCTGGGATGGCGAGACCCTAATGGGTGGACTCTATGGCGTGGCTGTCGGTGCCTTATTTGCGGGTGAGAGTATGTTTAGTCATGCCTCGGATGCATCAAAGATTGCCTTGGTGTGGTTGGTGCGCCAGCTCGACCAGTGGAACTTTGGCCTGATCGATGCCCAAGTTCACACCCACACCTTGGAGAATATGGGTGCCGAGGAAATCAGCCGAGAGGTCTATTTGGATCGAATCGGACGCTTGGTTGAACGGGACTCCCGGGTGGGTCCCTGGTCCTTCGACAAAGGCTTGAACCCCTTGGGCTAGCGAACCGCGCGTGTGAGCTGGCGCTCGGACATGGTGCCCACATTTATCTTCTGGACTTTGCCGTCGGGATCGATGATCACCGTGGTTGGCAGTGTGGATATGTCGTATTTTTTCTGAAGAGCGCCGCTGATGATGGCCACAGGGTACTCGATTCCCCACTCGCGGACGGTGTGCCTCACCTTGGCTGGTGAGCCTTGATCTACGGAGAGACCGAGAACCGGCACATCGGGGTGTGCCTTGGAGAACCGTGAAAAGGCGGGGATTTCAGAGCGGCACGGGCCGCACCAGGTGGCCCAAAAGTTCAAGACGACGGTTTTACCGCGAAGGTCGCTCAATGTGATCGAGTCTCCGTCGATGGTTTTCACTGTGAAGTCGGGTGCGATCTCCGGAATGGTGGGCTTGGGTTGGAGCCATTGGATGCCAAAAAAGACGACCATTCCAAGGCTCAGCGCCACAGCCCAATCTTTGATCATCCGCTTCACGCTCTCCCCTTTGATGCCGTTGTGGTTGGTGGCCGGGCCTCGCACGGAGGCGTAGCTGCAGAATAAAAGGCCTTAACCGCAGCTCTCACACAACACGCGAATACGCGCTTTATAATCCAAGTCTCGATCGTACTCTGCTCCCCAAACCTCGCGGGCCCGCGCGAGATGTTCTGGGCTCATCAAGAAGGTGCGGTAGATGAGATTCTGGGAGTGGTCTCCACTGTCGCAGTAAAGTTCATCTTTGCCGACGTGCAGCACGCCGAGATCTACGAGTTGGTTGAGGGGTTCGCGAGCAACATCTTGGGGGTCGCAATTGAACAAGCTCCGGAACTCCGTGGGAGTGAACCCGGTGCGTAGGTTGCTCACCAGGTACTTGTGAATTTCCTCCCGATCGCTGGAGCGAACGGCCCGCCAGACTCGCTTTCCGCTAAGCTCTCTGGAGAGGGATGGATCAAAACCCTGGTCGGCGTCGGGACTGTAATAATGACCCGCAAAGCTGTGAGCCCGGGCCGGGAAACCGAGACCGAGCAGCGAGGAGTTCTGTCGTCGAAGGTCATACTCTTGGATGTTCGCTGCACTTCGGGTCCGTCGGGGGGATTGGCCCATTTCATTGCTGGTATGCCCATTTTCAGAGAGGTACTGTTGGGCCCACTTGAGCATTTCATCCCGCAGGACAACCGTTTCGGGCTCCATGACGCTTCCGTCTTTGGCAAGGCGAGTGACTGGGAGGGGGCGAAAGCCGTTGACGTGGACTGAGTCTGGTTCGAGTGAGACGAGGTACTCGAGGTCTTTCTGGAACGACGACATGGTCTGTTCGGGAAGGCCTGCCATGAGGTCACAGTTGACGTGTTCGATTCCGTAGGCGCGCGCCGCGCTGATGGCATCGCGGACTTGGTCGGGCCGATTGAAGCGGCGGACGAGCTCTTGGACTTTGTCATCGAGGGTCTGGACCCCGATGGTTAGTCGCGTCACGTGTCCTTCCGTTGCGAGTACCTCAATTTTTCGGGCACTCAACGAGTCGGGGTTTCCTTCGTAGATGATTTGGGTGCCCTTGGGGACATCAAAATTTTCAAAGAGCGTGGAGAACAGCCGGCTCATGGCCGGGGGACTCAGCAGTGAGGGTGTACCGCCTCCGAAATACATGGAGGTGAAGGATACAGACTTAAAGATCTCGGCCCAGTTCTCAGTCTCGGCATTAAGCTGGTCTAGGTAGGTGTCGAATCCCGCCCGATTGAAGCGGTCCGTCTTCCTGCAGAAGCAAAATGAGCAAGCGACCGTGCAGAAGGGAACGTGCACATACAAGCCCAGCTTTTGGGGTGCTGTTCCGGCGTGCATGCGGGCGACGGTGTTGACCCAACCTTCTCGGATTTCTTCGTCGGAGACCAGCTCCCCAAGGGGACCAACGTGGGGGTAGAGGTCCTCGGTTACTAGGGCTTTCCAGGCAAGAAAGGATCCCCAGTGGAGCTTGTCTGCGAGCACCGATCGGGTGGCCAGGGCTTGCGGGGAGTCCGGCTTCACCATTGCTATGGGACGCCCTTGCCCCCCCGCGGTTGAGGGCGATGGGATCACAAGATTTCCTTTGTCGGCCTTGCGGAGGACGTTCAGAAATTGCCGAATGACCAGCTCTGCATTGCCCGGGAGTTTCGGAACACAGTCATCTTCGTCGGAGAAAATGGAAACCGCTAGACTCGGAATTTCCGCATAGAAAGAGTTGGTGCCTTTCCGGTGCACCAGCAGCGTGACGTCACCTCGGTCGAGAACCAAAGTGACCAACACTCCGTTGCAGTGGCTCTCGACCCTCCAGTCCTCAATGCTGTGATCATGGCGCGCGTACACCTTGCAAAATTTATTGAACCAGCGCTCGGCATTTACAGGGTTGGGCACGGTTTGATTCTAACCTATCGGGAGTGAAAGAGGGCATCTTTGGGGCATGGTCCGAATCAAGGCCGGGACCTGTGTGCCGCCCATGCTACATTGCGTAGTCATGAATAGCATCACACCTTTTATCGTTGCATTGCTCGGCGTCTTTTTTGGCTCGCCAGCATCGGCCCTGACACCCCCTATTGGCTGGACTGCGGCGGACGGAGACCGAGCCATGCTCGATGTCGAACACCCGGAAAAGGGGATGGTGTTGGAGTTTCGCATCGATGGTGCGAAAGGGGTGCCCGAGGAAGTGGTGGCTGCGCTTCAGAAGAAAGGCATCGCGATCGAACGCTTTGGGATTGAGCCCAATGGCCACATCAACTTAGTAGGTGCGGAACACCTGGGTCGTGCGAAGCTGTACTGGGCGAGCCCAACGGTGGCGGTGTGGTGGGCGGTAATTGCATCTTCAGAACACGTAAAAACATTGGACCCAGACGCATTGCTGATGTCTCTACAGCCCACTCCGACGGGTGTTGAGTGGGGCAGCGTAGAGGTTCTTGGCGCCGGAAAAGACGGCACCCCGTGGGGTGAGGTTGACGCACTAAACACAGGTGGCGAAGGGTGGGGAACCAAGGCCACCCAGGCGCCCTGGATTCAGGCAAAAGCGGTCATTGGAAAGTGGGAAGGCTCCGCCAAGATGCGTGGTGTCACCACGAAATTCAGTTTCTTCTTTGAGAGCAATGGCCAACTTCGAGTGCAGTCGATGACCGATGGCCGAGAGGCGGTAGTGGAAGGAAACTGGGCTACACGAGAGGGATTGATGCGGATGGACATTGAAAATGGTGGCTCCAATCTACCGTTTATGCTCACCAAGACTACGCTCACCGTTCCCTATGCGGGTGCCCGGCTCAATCTTTACAAGCAGTGAGCATCTCTACAGAACGCATCGCTAGGGTTCAGGCCATGCTCACCCGCCGTCTCGGTACTGTGGTTGTGGTGCTGGAGGCGGTTCATCGTCGTCACAATGCCTCCGCGATCCTACGAAGTTGCGAGTGCTTTGGTGTGCACGAGGTGCACTTAGTTACCCACGGTTTCGAGCCATCCAAGGGTGCTGCACGGGGATCGGAGCGGTGGCTGGATGTCCGTCATTGGGAGAGTACAGAGAGCGTGGTTGCCGAGCTGCACGAGCGTGGGTTTAAGATATTCCTCGCCGACTTGATGGACGGTGCGCACAGTCCAGACACCGTTCCGGTCGACGGTCCGATTGCGATCCTGATGGGAGCCGAGCTTACCGGGGTGAGCGACGAGGCCCGAGCCCTGGCGGATGGTGCCATCTGCATTCCGATGCAGGGGCTGACAGAGTCCCTCAATGTGTCCGTGGCCGCCGCGTGCATTCTTCAGCGGGTGACGGAGCGCCGTCGGCTGGTCACAGGTGGGGGAGACTTGAGTGCCGAACGACAGGCAACATTCCGGGCGGAGTGGGAGGTCCGAGAGCTGGCTGCCGGGCAAGGGATGATCGCCCGAAGTCGACTGAACCGGAACTGAAGCCGCTTAGGCTGGGCTGGTCGCAATCATCTGTGGAAAGGAGTTCGCCAGTACAGCCATGCGTGGATCCGCTGGTTTGAGGCCCTTTGCCAGGTTTCCAACCCGCTGGTTGAGGTCTGGTTCCATCCCGTTCCGCGCCACCAAGGCATCGATATAAGCATCGTCCCAGACTGGTTTTTTGCGGTGTGTCTCCAGATCTTTTCGCAACTCGTCGGTTCGTTTGGGTTCGATGCGATCCTCGAGGTACATCACCGTGAGCATGCGAACCGCTTCAAGGTCGAGGGCCTGAGAGCCGCACTTTCCAGGGGCGGAACAGCAGCGGTTGAGGCCATCTTCAAGGATCTGCATGGCGTTCAGTCGCTGCCCCCGTCGGTTTCGAATTCGACTGAGGAGCTTGACGAGGTTCATGTCTCGGCTCGACTCCTGGAGCAGCTTGGCGGTCTTGACGTCGGCCTCGTCGTCTCGACCGAGCAGGAATAAGATTTGTGCCTCTGCCCCCGAGAGCATGGTTTGCTCAGACGGGTTCTTGGGGTTTTCCAGCAATGGTTGCAGTCGGTCTACGGCTTCTTCAGCGCGATCGAGTCTTACTAGGGTCTGGCACATCATGACGGCAGTGTGATTTGTGCCGATGGTTTGGTGTCCGACCGAGTCTCCAAATGCGAGTAGTTCAGAGGCTGCTGCTGGCAGAATATCTGCGGCGATTGCGGCCCGGGCCCGCTCATAGCGAGCGACATCATCGTGGGCTGTGAAGGGCTGAAGCGCCGTGAACGCTTCCTCTGGCTTTCCGTTCTCTGTGAGGAGTGCAGCCTCCGCAAATCCCAATCCCAATGCGAGCAGTCGCTCTCTTAGTGGCTCTGGGTAGGCCTCCATCATCAAGGCGTAGCGCAGGCGCGGGTCTTCAGGGGGCAAGGACCAGATGGGGTCGTCGCCCGCTGGGATGGCGTCCACTTTTGGAGCGACTGGCTTGGGTGCTGGCATGCTGGCCCGACCTTCACGGCGGGCTCCGCGGAGCTGATCGTGGGTGGCGCCGAACTCTCGGGCGAGGGCCAAATGTTCTTCGGCGCCGATTTTGTCCCCAGCGCTGTACCGTGCACGACCCTCTTCGAGGTTGGCCCCGATTAGTCCGTTCATGGTGGCCGTCATTAAATCTTGCGTTTCCGGGTGCTCCAAATCCTCAAGGAGCCATCGGGCTTCGTGAAATTCAGACAGCCCGATCATTTTCTTGGCTTTCTCGATTTTCGAGTCGGGATCGGTACCAAAAAGTTGTCCAAAAAAACCCATTATTCTTCACCCTCTCCGGTGTCGTGGTCGTCGTGTGCGCCGAACCGCCGCCACTCTGACAGGAAGCTGAGCGTCTTTGAGTCCACTTTGTCAACATACAACACGCCATCGAGGTGATCGCATTCATGTTGAGCGATCACGGCGGGAAATCCCTCGAGATGGCGGATAAAATGCTGTCCATGATGGTCATAAGCTTCGACCCGAATGGCCGTGGGCCGGGCCACATCGCCCCTCAAATCAGGAACGCTTAGACACCCTTCTGTCGTGACCATATGCTCGTCAGTGGTTGGGGTTAGAACTGGATTAATCCAAGCTTCAAAGCCCTCTTCTGCCTCTACGGACAGGACCACCAAGCGGACACTCTGGTGTACCTGTGGGGCGGCCAGTCCGATGCCATCGTACTCAAGCACGGTATCGAGCATGTCTTGAATCATCATTTGAACCGCAGGGCTCATGATTTGGTCGGGAGGAATCGGGTCTGCGACCCGTCGAAGGATGGGATTGCCCATGCGAGCTACTTTTAGAATTGCCATGATGGGAGTCTATCCTGTTGCCAAGGTGTGGCGGGTTGGGTAAAAACCAGAACCTATCCGACACTACTCGGAAAATAGAGGAGATCGACATGGCCGACAAAGAAGAAACATGGGAAGACAACATTGGCGGTGAAGCCACTATCAGCGGTCAGCGTGTCGCCTTTTTTGTCGATAAAGAGTGCATCTTGTGCTCGGTCTGCTCCGACGCTGCTCCGAATAACTTTCGGATGAGCGACGATGAGGATCACGACATTTGCTACAAGCAGCCCGACTCCGATGACGAGCTTGCCCAGTGCTACGAAGCGCTGGAGAACTGTCCAGTCGAGGCCATCGGCGACGACGGATAGCTGGTGCGGCCCTAAACGGGGCTGCATTGACGCTGTGCGGGCATCGCTGGTAGCGTGCGTGTCTTGGAGACCGCCATGCGTGTTCTTGTAATTCTTGCCGCAGTCTTGTTCTCGCTTCCATCGTGGGCGCTAAACGCACACGAGATGGCAGAGAGTGCTCACACGGTCGGGGAGGGCAACCAACAAATCCATCTGGGTCTTGGTCAGTCTTCCTTTGGCCTCACAGACTCATTGGACTTGAGGACTCGCATCTTGGGTCAGTACTTTGGCTTCAACGCCCAGCTTAAGTGGGCGGTGGCTCAGAGCGAAAACAGTGCCACGAGCATAGAGCCCTTGGTCTGGGCGGAGTGGCCGTGGGCGACCATGGGTTTCCCCTCTTACACGGCGGGAGCCATGCTTCGGCAGTCGTTTCGGGTGGGCCAGAAGGGTCGCCTGAACATGGGTGTGGGTGGCTACTACGACCATCTGAAGGTCACGCTTCAGTTCTCGGATGAGTTTGACCCTGTCTCCGGATTTGGTGGCGACTGGTGGTATTCGCTCACGATGGCGCGCGCGCCGCTGACGTTTGGCCATACGGTCACCGAAATCTCGGAGAACCAATTCAATCCCGGCTGGATTTTTCACGGAGTCCGGGTGCCGGTTGTGCTCGGCTACGAGCATCAGGCCAGCGAAAAGAGCTCGTTCAATATGGTTGTCCGGGTGCACCCACTCAACATCATGAATGGGGGGAGTTGGTACACGGAAGTGCACCCGACAGTTGTGACACGGATGGGTGAGAATGCGCGCATCGTCGTGGGGATGAATTTCATCTACCCCGGCAACCCCATGCCCATCGCCGACGACAAGCTGAGCCGCGGTGTGGAGACTCAGGCCTCCAACCTCCATGTGCGGGGTTGGGAGAAATGGATTCCCGAGCTGCCCGTGCTGCCCCTTCCGTACCTCGGAGTTTACTGGGTGTTTTAGGTCGAGCTTTTAGGGGCCAAACAGCCGAGTCTTGAGTACTTCCAGTTCGGCCCGAGCGGTATCTGAGAGTTGCTTTTGCTCCGGATGATCGGGCAATAGGTCGTCCATGTCGATCTTTCGGTCCAGAGCCCAGGTGATCTGCTTGTCTACAATGCCCAGCCTTAGCTCACCGAGGCGCTGGCCCTGGATGTGGGACCGGACCCAGATGGTCTCGCCTACACGGAAGGGGGGATCGAAGCTGCGGTGGGCGTCGGTGTCGATCACCACATCGACGAGCCCCTTTCGGGCGATTCGCTTGGCCGCCGCTGTCGCTCCGTGGCTAAAGATCACCACGACGTCGCTGTCTTTCCCAAGCTGCTCGAGCACTCCGTCGACCGTCTCGTTCGGCGGGGTCCGGGTGTAGCCAGGCGTGGTCAGTGACAGGTGGCCCGTGTGGGAGAGCCCGCTGATTCCGATGGTGAGGCCGCGGTGCTCTACAAGCACATGGGTCTGAATGCCGGGCCCGGTCAGATTGGCACTGACCATCGGCAGTGAGGGCGGGGACTCGGCGAGCGTGGAGAGCCCCAAGAGGTCATCAAAGCCCACGCTCACGGCGCTCACATTCATCTGCTGCAGGCCACGAAACATCCATTGATTCTTGAGGCTGGCCTCTGGGATGGGGTTTCCGTCGAGTCCCTGGCCGCCGTCGAGCCAGCCGCCTGCATTGAGGAACAATCCTTTATCTGCGGCATTTATATAGCTTGCCGCCCGGGGCAGTCCGCCTCTGGGGCGGCTGGGGCATCCACAGGGCGCCAAGTCGCCGCGCTGTTCACCGGCATAAAAAATGATCAGGTCGGCCTCGTCAGGGTTGGCCAGCCTGTCGTTGAGTGATCCAGTGGTGGCGAGCTCTGCGCGCAGGCCAGCTTCCACGGTAACGGTGCGGGGAGGCGGTGCCGGCACCTGCTTGGCGCATGCGATCAAGAGACCAAGAAACATAAACACAGCCTACATCGGTGGATGTTTTTTCGCCCAATCATCATGTTTTTGAACGCTAGTTCCGAACTCTAATGAACCAGTTCGGAGATTGTATGAGCTTTGCACCCGTTCCCCACATTGTCCGCCCACGGGCGGTGGCCCGGCACCTGACGAAGGCCACGTTTGAGCAAGTGGGTGCGTGTATGACGTCCAGCTATTTGAGGGTCCCAGGCGCTTTTGGTTGGGGTCCAGATAAGTTGGGATTGATCTTTATGGGCCGTGAAGGAGTCCGGAGCCGTGCTGCAGGAATTGAGACTGGGCAGAGTGTTCGGGTTGACTATCGGCACGGTGCTGACAGCCTTATGTTCTTTTCACGAATCACCGAAGCCTTGGAGCCCGGTACCTGGAGCTTGTCCCGACCCGGGACGGTTCAGCGGCTCACTCGGAGATCCGAAGAACGCCACCCGATTGCTCCGTCCGGGGGAAATCAGGTGGCGATGATGACCAACCAGGGAATGCAAGCCTTCCCAGTCGTGGACTTGTCGAGCGGGGGCGCGGCAGTTCAATACGATGGGCGTGTGGTGGGCCTTTGGGTCGGCCGCCGTGTCACGGTGTGGCTTGAGACTGGTGGGGTGAAGGGTGTGGCGCTCACGTCTGAGGTGCGCCATATCTCTCGTCGGGGTTGCGCCCCGGGCCATAAGCTCGCAGGATTGCGATTTGTGGACCTGGATTTAGATGCCCGACGAGCCGTCGATCAGGTACTGACTGACGGCTGAGAACAGAGACTGAACCGGCTGACATCGGGGGCGTTCGATGCCGGTTCAGTTTCTTGTTTTCCATCCCGCGATAACCGCGATTGGCCGTGCACAGGCGTCGATATGGGCATCCTCATAGCTGCGGGGATCGTTCGCTGCGAGGAGCTCCATTCGGCCTCGCGGACGGGAGTTCACCTCGATGAGCCAAGGGTGAAGGTGGCGGTCGAGGACCAAGTCAACCCCCGCCTCGACCATGTGCATGGCTTCGTCGAGTTGGTCAAAGGCCTCGCATAGTTGATGCACACAGTCGGAGATCCGCTGAAGGCACCGTGGGTCGAGCACAGCCGGGCCGGGAGCCACCTCGGCGCCCCGAGCCGCATTGGCGACGGGGTCTTCCCGGCTCTGGCGCACTACCGGGATGCCCTGAAACCACCCGCCCTCGGGTGTACGTTGAATCAATACGCGGACGGTTCGAGAGGCCCAGCCTTCCGGCGAAGAGACCGCGGCTTGCAGAATGCTCGGATCGGGGCGTCCTGGTACCACGCCCCCTGTGGTCGCAGGCGTGGCAGACCCCGGAACCACCCGGCTCACCCCGATTCCCAGAGCGCCAAAGCGGGGCTTGAGAAAGGCCGAGCCCCACCGGTCGAGGTGGTGCTGGAATGCTTCGGCGTTGTCGGTCACTTCGGGCATGGGGATGCCCAGCGCCACCAGCTTGTTCTGGGCCACCAGTTTGTCCCTGGCCAACAGGGTGAATGCGAGGGCATTTCCCATGGGGAGCCCGCTCAGCTCGTCTTGTATGTTTTGGTATTGGGTGGCCCGAAGCTGGCTTGGGTAGCGGTCATGCACCCCATCCAACACCACGTCCGATACGGCCTCCCAGCCCTTCGCCACCGCGCGAAAGCCCGTCATTCGGCCTCCATCCAGGGTGTCACCAAAGATGACATCGATTCCGGATCCAGCGAGGCGGAGCGCAGCCCGACCAATGGGGCGCTCCTCAGGAGGAACCAGGGGGGTCTCTCCATCGGTAGGAACAAGGATTCCGACGGTGCGGTGGGGGTTCATCGTCCAACCTTATTGGATGAGTGTGCCCCGGGCCCGAAACCGGGTGAGGGTTGATGGTGGATATCCAGAATTTAATCATCGCTGTGCTGCTCGGTTTGGTGCTCTGGCTTTTTGTCTTGGGCCGCATTCGTGCAGGAAAAGGGCACCGTCGGGCGGTCAAGCGGGCAAAACGCGCCTCAGCGGGAGAGCTGGCCGCTGAAGACTTGTTGCAGGCCCACGGCTACACCGTGTTGGACAGGCAGGTTCGTTGCCTGTGGTGGATGGAGGTAGACGGCGAAGAAGAAGAAGTGGAACTCCGGGCAGATTTACTGGTCGAACGGGATGGGGAACGCTTTATTGCAGAGGTGAAAACCGGTGTACAGGCCCCCGATCCTGGCTTCCCACCGACCCGCCGACAGCTCCTCGAATATCGCCTGGCTTTTGACCCATACCGGGTGCTCTTGGTGGACATCGAGGGGGGAGAGATCATGGAAGTGACCTTCCCTCGGGCTCTGGCCCGATAAGGGGGGCTTATGGGACGTCCAAGACCATGGGTGCTGGTGTTGTTTTTGCTCGCATATGCGGGGCTGAGCGTGGTGCCGTCTTGGACCAAGGTCGCCAATGCCAAGCACGGCCGGGACTTTGCAACCTACCACTATGCTGCGGCCCAGATGCTCGATGGGGGCGACCCTTATGAGACCAAGGACCTATCCAAGCGGGCTCGGGCGGATTCCGCTCGCAAGAGTGTGCATCCATATTTTTACCCGCCACCTTTTTTACTGTCCATGGTGTGGTCGCCGTCTTTTGAGTTGATGACTTCAGCCCAGATCTTCTTCTGGTTCAACCAGCTGTTTCTCTTTGTGTGCTTGGCTACGTTTCGCCTTTGGTTTCGTGCGCCGTGGTCGGTGCTGGGCGTGCTGCTGTTGAGCTTTACGCCGATCACCGACAACGCGAAGATGGGTCAGGCCAATTTGCTGGTGCTGAGTGCGGCTGTGGCGGGCCTGTGGCTGCGCAGTGGCGCCTTGGTGGGGGCGGCAGCCATGGCCAAGATGTCCCCGGCATTGTACCTGGTCGCTTGGGCCGCACGGCGGGCATGGCGGCCGGTTGCAGCGGCCATCGGTGTGGCGGTTGGGTCCAGCGTGTTGGCATTGCCGTGGGTGGACTTCGAGACCCAGATGCGTTTCTACACCGAGATTCTACCCGGCTTCTCGAGCGGTCATTACCACGGGCTGACCGTGCGCATTGGGTTGCCTGCCAACCACTCGATTCCGGATCTGTTCAACCAGGCGTGGCCGGGGCCGGACAAGCACTCTTTGAGCGAAATCAGTGCCCGGGGAAGCAAGCTGTGCAGCCTTATTTTACTGGCTGTTGTGGGCTGGATTGCCCGGACCCCGCGAGATCGCCTGGGCAATGCGGCCCTGTTTGGTGCCTTCACAGTGCTGATGTTGATCACGCCGGTCTACACCTATGAGCATCACCTGGTCATGGCGCTCTTTCCTGCCGCCGTGGTGGGTTCCGCCCTGCTGGATGGCCGCTTGGGTCGGTTGGGCTGGGTGGTTGGTGTTCCGGCTTATTTCTTCACTGCGTGGCCCTTGTATTGGCTGCGACCGCTACAGAAGGTGATGCCATGGGCCCATTGGTGGCTTCAAGAGTCCAAGTTCTTTGGCCTGCTTATGCTGGGTGTGCTGTGCGCGGTGGCGGCGATCAACAGTCCAAGGCGGGAGTGATCTGTGGGACGCTTTGACCTGACTTCGACATTCACACCCGCGGGAGACCAGCCCACGGCCATCGCTGCCCTGTGCGATGGGATCGACCAGGGCGTGGGTCATCAGGTGCTGCTGGGTGCCACCGGTACGGGAAAGACCTTCACCATGGCTCACTTGATCCAGCACACGGATCGGCCCACCTTGGTGCTTAGCCACAACAAGACCCTGGCCGCCCAGCTGTACGGTGAGTTCAGGGGTTTGTTTCCCAACAACGCCGTTGAGTACTTCGTCAGCTACTACGATTACTACCAGCCAGAAGCCTATATGCCTTCTTCGGACACCTACATCCAGAAGGATCTGCTCATCAATGAGCACATCGATAAGCTCCGGCACCGGGCCACCAAGTCTCTGCTCGAGCGCAAGGATGTGATCATCGTGAGCTCCGTGTCCTGCATCTATGGCCTGGGCTCCAAGGAGGCCTATGACGGGATGCTGGTGCGCATTGATGTGGGAGACGACTGGCCCCGAGGCAAGCTGCTCCAGGCCTTGGTGGAGATCCTCTATTCCCGAAACGATCACGACTTTCACCGGGGGACCTTTCGGGTGCGTGGCGATGTGATCGAGGTATTTCCAGCGTCCGAGGATGAGGTGGCCATTCGCATCGAGTTGTTTGGCGATGAGGTGGAGCGGATCAGCCTGGTCGATCCCCTTCGTGGTCAGCGCCTGGAGGAATTGGAGACCGTCGCCATCTACCCTGCGAGCCACTACGTCACGCCTAAAGACCAGATGGATCGGGCGATGGTGGACATCGAGGAGGAACTCAAGGGGTGCTTGGAAGACCTCAACTCCAGTGGAAAGCTCCTGGAGGCCCAGCGGCTCGAAGAGCGGACGGGCTTTGACTTGGAGCTCATCCGGGAGACTGGCCGGTGCAAGGGCATCGAAAATTACAGCCGGCATCTATCGGGGCGGGAAAAAGGCGAAGCCCCGCCGACCCTCATTGAATTCTTTCCCAAAGAGTGGCTGCTCATCATTGACGAGAGCCATGTGAGCGTGCCTCAGGTTGGAGGCATGTTTAAGGGCGACCGCAGCCGCAAGGAGACGTTGGTAGACCACGGCTTTCGCCTGCCGTCTGCCATGGACAATCGGCCCCTCAAGTTTGAAGAATTTGAGGCCCTGCAGGACCAGGTTGTCTACGTGTCTGCGACCCCCCGAGAGTACGAGCTGAGGCGCGCCGAGGGCGTGGTGGTGGAGCAGATTATTCGTCCCACTGGGCTGCTCGATCCGGTTGTAGAGGTGCGACCAGTGGTTCACCAAGTCGATGACTTGCTCGGTGAATTGAGGGCCCTCGCCAAGGCCGGTGAGCGCGCCCTGGTGACGGTGCTCACCAAGCGCATGGCCCAGGAACTCACAGACTACTACCGAGAGCTCGGTGTTCGGATTCGGTATCTGCACTCGGATATCGACACCCTGGAGAGAATGGAGATCATTCGAGACCTGCGCCTCGGTGAGTTCGATGTGCTGGTGGGCATCAACCTGCTCCGAGAAGGCCTCGACATTCCTGAGGTCTCTCTTGTGGCCATTCTCGACGCGGACAAAGAAGGGTTTCTAAGGAACCGAACCAGCCTGATTCAGACCATTGGCCGGGCGGCTCGAAACGTGAACGGCAGGGCCATTCTGTACGGAGAAAAGACCACAGCCTCCATGGCGCTGGCCATCGACGAGACCAACCGCCGTCGGGAAGTCCAAGAGGCCTACAATATCGAGCATGGAATTACCCCCGAGACCATTAAGAAGGCGGTGGACTCGCCGCTCGATGACCTGCTCCGTGGGGGGAGCCTCAATGTGGACAAGACCCAGTCCGTGGCGAGCCAAGTGGCGGCAAATAAGGCTTCAAAGCCCGAGGCCGAGATTGCCCGGCTGAAGAAGCAGATGAAGTCCGCTGCCTCAAAGCTGGAGTTCGAGCGGGCAGCCGAGCTTCGAGATCTGATACGGGAGTTGTCTGCGCTGGTGGTGGGAGCCTAACTCTCGAGCGCTTCTGCGACCCGGTTCAGCCGATCCTGTCCCCAGAACAGCTGGTCCTCCAAGAGGATGGTCGGCGCTCCACATGCACCCGCAGCGATCGCTTCCTCCGTGTTCTCTCTCAGCTTGGCCTTGATGGCGGGGTCTTGGGTTGCAGCAACGAGGGCGGCACCATCAAATCCGGCCTTATTCAAGGCCTCCGCGAGCGCTCCATCGTCGTTGAGATCCACACCATCGACCCAGGCTGATCGATAGATGGCCGAGGTGGTGGAGGGGTCGACGATCGCCACACGTCCGGCAGTGACCGTTCGCATGGGGAAGTGTGGTGCGAAATTGAAGGGAACGTCCCACCAGTTGGACCAGTCCACAAGGTCCCGCATCATGTAGGTCATACGAGCCTGTCCGAAGGTGAACAGGGGGATGTTTGCGGTACCGATGGCTTTAAACAGTGCCCCCAGCAGCATGGGACGCAGCTCGAGCTGTACGCCAGCATCGTCGGCCAGGGCTTGGATCTGGGTCGAGGCAAGATAGGAGTAGGGGCTCGAGAAGTCATGAAAGAATGAGATCTTCTTCTTGCTGGATTGGCCGAGCTTGGGAAGGAATGTGGGCTGGCCTCCGAGGGCCCTCTCCACCAGGTGCATGCGGTCTTGGCCCCACCAGATTTTGGTATCGACTTCGAAGGTGGGCACACCGAAGGCCCCGCGCTCGGCGGCTGCAGTGGTGTTGGCTCGCAGCGCATCTTTGATGTCTTGTCGGGAGGCATCCTCCAGGCTGAGGCCGTGGGCTTGGGCGATGGGACCCAGGACCCCCGGATCGTTGATGTCTTGGTTGTCCACCCAATAGGCCGAGTACAGGGCCTTACTGAGGGCTGCCCGCGAGTCCCCGGTGGCCGCGGTGAGCAAGCGCATGGCGGTGACGGAGCGTTGGGGGTGGCGGGGGTTCAAGTGAAAGGGGGCGTCATTGGCTGCGGCTTCCCGGAGCAAGTCAGATAGGCCGATCTGGACCTTGTTGGCCGCCCAGCCCTCCGCCGGTACATCTTGGGTGCCGTGGGTGCGGTACAGTCCACCCAGGAGCACTGGACACCACTCCAGGGTGGCTCCTGTGCGGCTGGCCATGGCACCCACGCGCAGGCTAGCGAGGTAGGCATAGGGACAGACAATGTCGTAGTAGAAGCGAATTAGCATGAGGGTTGGCTACCCTGGTATGGAGTTAGGTGGTGGATTCACATGGAAAAAGTCCGAATCGATAAGTGGCTGTGGGCCACCCGCATGTTCAAGACCCGGTCCATGGCATCGGATGCTTGCGCCGGTGGCCATGTCACGCTCAATGGCGAGACGGCAAAGTCGAGCAAGAGTGTGGTGGTGGGCGACAATGTGGAGGCGCTGACTCCCGGCGGGCCAAAGGTGCTGGAGGTGGCGGGCTTGGCCGATAAGCGGGGCCCGGCGAAGCTGGCAGCCACCCTTTATGTGGACCACACGCCTCCGCCTCCACCCACCGGTCACACGCCCGGGGATCCCACCTTCGACCGGGGGAGCCGCAAGGGTAGGAAGGGCGCTCGCCCCACAAAACGCGATCGCCGCCGCTTTGGTTCAACCGACAAGTGGTGAGCACTGCATAGTGATCGGCCGATGTCGCGCTTTGCCATGTTACTTTAGCGGCGATTGAGGTGGATTCAATGATGAAGGTTCGTTGGGGAGTGTTGGGTGTTGGTCGGGCTGGAAAGGCTCGGGTGGCAGCGCTTCGTGCAGATCCCCGAGCCGAGCTGGTGGGTGGATGGCGTGGAGATCCGGGAGCCGTAGGCCTTCATACCTTTCAGTCCGTTGAGGACATGCTTCAGCACGTGGATGCTGTGGCCATCTGCTCGCCCGATCACTACCACGCGAGCCAGGTGCACAGCGCATTGTCGGCTTATCGCCATGTGATCTGTGAGTTTCCAGTGGCGGGCAGTGCAGGGGAGGCTTCGAGCCTGTTTGCCCTTTCTGTGGCCCGAGACCGGGTGCTCCACGTAGAACATATCGAGCTCTTGACCCCCACAGCCCGTTGGATTCGGAAATTCGCCCCGGGTCAGACCTTGATAGGCGGCAGTCTCAGTTTCAATGGTGGCCTTCATTCCGGGGCGACATCTCCAGCCCATGCGAACATCGCTCGATTCCAGCGCATCATCGATGCCATAGGGGTGCCAGAGGATGTGTCGATTCAGCGCTGCACTCCCAACAATCTCGGGGTCAAGCTGTTGTACCCAGGTGACGTGACCTTCAATCTGGACTGTCGGATGGAAGAGGGCCTTGAGCGACGCATGGAGATGGTGCTCGAATTTCAGCAGGGCATCGTTCGTCAAGAGAGTGGACGGGTATTTCTGGACGGAAAGGAAGTCGAACTCGAGTCCTCGCCGGGTCTGTTCAAGGCAGATCAACTGGCAGCGACGGCGGCCATCCTTGATGGAGAAAAGCCCTACATCTCCATGGAGCGGGTGCTCGACGGCCTGGCGGTTGCCGATCTGGTGATGGGGGTATCTTGAAGCCTTTGGGTGCAGGTGCGGCGGTTGGCTGGACTCTCTCCATTAGTGCATTTGCGGTGGGCTGTAGTCGTGGACTGAGCCTCGAGTCCATGTGGCTCGATAGGGCCTTTGCCTCGTTTCGTTATGCCATTTCATTCAGCATAGGAAAGGGCGGTCGGCTCCCGGGCCAGTCCGAGCCCGTCCAGGGTTTTTTAGATCCATCATGGACCGCACTGTTGGTTGCCCTTCATGGGATGGGAATTCAGCCGGTCCGAGCCGTTCAGTTCATTGGTCCGGTCTTGTTTGGGCTGTTGTTGGCGGTGTGCGCGATTGAGGTCTGGCGTCGCCATCACAGGCTTCTGCCCTTGTTGCCCATTGGCATCGTCGCGGCTTCCGCTCCGGCGGTTGCGGCTGCCCGCTCTGGCACCGATGACTTGTGGCTGGCCGTATGGAGTGTCTTGGCTGTGGTGTGCGCCGGAATGGATGCAGAGCGGTGTCAAACCCGCTGGCGCACCGTGCTGGCATTGGCGGGGCTGTGTCTGACGGGCTGGTTCGGCTTGCTGCTGGGGACGGGCATCGCGGTGTTGGGCTGGCGGGCTCACATTCGCTCTTGGGCGTGGGTTGTGGTGTCGGTTCTCATCGCGGGAGCTGTGGCCAGCATGGCTTTTGGGTTCACATCTTCGCCGGCCATTCTCACCCGGCTCTCGGCCTTCAATCCCGCCATTGTGCTCCATTCCTTGCTCTATGTGCCCGCTTTGATCGGGCTCGGGCTGCTGGGCGTGGCAGCAACGGGGCTGGGAGAGACCCGAACGGGCGTGATGGCCTGGGGTGCGCTTGTGTGGCTCGGCTATGCGCTTACTGGTCCTGTGGACGTTGGGGCTCTGGCGGCTTCGTTGGTTCCTTTGTTGGGATTATTTATCCTCCTGGCTGCCGAGGCCTTGGCAGGCATTCGCCGGGCACGATGGGTGTGGGCGGCGGTCTTGGTGGCCATCATATTCGACATTTATGGCTCGCAGAGCGCTTGGGTGGAAGCATCCAAGAGTCGCCGGGTTGAGCTGAAGCAGAGCCGGGACATGGCCCGCTTTCTCAAGTGGCGGTTTGGCCCAGGAACTACGGTGGCAGTGCATACCCCAGGGTCGCTTGCCTATCACTGGGGTCGTGCGGTCATCGATATGTCCGGTACCACGGAGTCTGCATCTGTGACTCCGCAGACCGTAATGGCGATGAGGCCCGAAGCGATCATGCCGCCCAGTGGCCTTGTGACACCCCAAATCATTCGGGTGCCCATGGGGGGGGGCTGGGGCAAAGAAATCTACGATGTGTACGACCTTCATTCCATTCAGCACCAGCGGAAGTGGGGCTTGGTTGGCATTCACCCAGCATTTTTTCAGTTGTACATTCGAAATGACCTGCCCAGACTCGCTCCAGACATCAGTGTGGAAGAAGGCAATCGTTTTCCAAAAGAATGAGATAGTCTGACCTCAGACTAAGGAGTGTTCGATGCGTGTATTGCTGATCAACCCAGCGATGAATTTGGCCAAACTTGGCCGGTTCGCCAGCTTACTTGAGCCGATGCCCTGCATAGGGTTGGCCTACATCGCTGCCGCATTGGAGCACCATGGGTGCCATGTGCGGGTGATCGACATGTTTGCCGAGCGGCTTGATGTGGATGAAGTCGCAGAAAAAGCGGTTCGCTTTCGGCCCGATATGGTCGGAATGACCGTGTTGACCCCGTCCGCTCCGGTATGTACAGCCATCAGCCAGCGCCTGCGCTCAAGGCTTCCCGAGGCCAAGATTGTCTGGGGTGGAGTCCACGCAGATGTATTTGGGGCAGACATTGTTCAGTCCAATGACGCAGACTTTGCGGTCCATGGCGATGGCGAGATTACCATCACTGAGATCGTCGATGCTTGTGCATCCTCCGAGACCGACTTCTCGGCGATCGACGGCTTGAGCTGGATGAGAGACGGCCAAGCCGTGACCAACAAGGCTCGGGCGATCAATCAGGATCTGGACTCGTTGCCATACCCTGCCTGGCACCTGTTTCCGTATCACCGGTATGGGCTGCTTCCCTTCGCGGACTTCGCAAAGCCAGTGCTCACAATCTCGGGCTCTCGTGGGTGTCCATATCGCTGCGACTATTGCTCGTTGATTCATACCGGCGGCAAGGTGTATCGTCGCCGGGATCCCATCAAGATCGTAGACGAATATGAGTACTTAGTGGAGCGCTTTGGCGTGAAGCAAATCGGGTTCATCGATCCGATCTTTCCGCTGGTCAAGAAGGACCTCGAGCCCTTCTGCAAGGAGTTGGTGGCCCGTGGCTTGGACAAGAAGTGCCAGTGGCTGAGCGAGACCCGCGCAGACAGGCTCGACGCAGAGACCTGCCAGATAATGTACGACGGCGGGTGTCGTCGCGTGCTGATGGGCATCGAGTCCGGTGTGGACATGCTGCTCGGCAATGTGAACAAGAAGATCACCACTTCAAAGGTACGGGTCGGGGTTGAGAATGCGCGCAACGCAGGCATCCAAACGGTTGGCTTGTTTATGATCGGCATGCCGGGAGAGACTCCTGAGATGACCAAAGAGACCGTCGAGTTTGCAGTGGACCTGGACTTGGACTTCGCCAAATTTGCGATCACCGTTCCATTCCCAGGGTCAAAATTGTTTGAAGATCGCTGGCAGAAGGACTTGTTCCGCGATGACTGGGAAAACTACACAACCTTCAATCCCGATCCGGATCGCCTGATCTACCATCCCCACGGATATGACCCGGCAACCCTGGTGAAAATGCAATCCTGGGCCCACCGTCGATTTTACTTGCGGGCCCGCCAGGTCAAGAAGCAGTTCGTTGATCTACGAACAATCAGTCCGAGCATGCTCCTGTATGGAGTCTATGGGATGGCGATGTAAGGGAAAATGACAGGCGGAAGGGGCCAATTCGCTTGACGGGGTCAAGTGAACGGGACATATGCGCAGGTCAACGTTTCGAGCGGCAAGCCTTGGTACGCCATCTGGGGCCCACCTGCTGAAACGATTTATAAGGAGACACTCACATGGCTATGACTGCAGAACGCAAACAAGAACTAATGAAGACCCATGCCACCAGCGAAGGTGACACCGGTTCTCCAGAGGTACAAGTTGCCCTCCTCACCGAGCGCATCACCTATTTGACGGGCCACTTTAAGACCCACAAGAAGGACCACCACAGTCGTCGTGGTCTTCTCAAGCTGGTCGGTCGCCGTCGCCGTTTACTCAAGTACCTGCGAAACAATGACGATGCGCGCTATCAAGCGATCATCAAGACTCTTGGCCTTCGCCGGTAAATCGAAGACGGGCGGCCTCTGGTCGCCCGTTTTTCTTCGTTCTTTTTAAATCAACTCACAATCGGTCGCAACTACCGACAAGTCGAACAACCCGCAGGTCTTCGCGGCTTGAATGCTCATACAGAACATTCAAGCCTCGCAGGTCTACGGGACACTCGGCACATGTTTGGAGCCTGAGGCCCGTCCTTGATTGTGGGGCACGTTTATTCGTGCAAAACCCAACAACACTAGCGGATGCTGAGATCTAATGGACGATCTCAGGCGACATTCGTGTATCTGGAGAACCCAATGGAAATCCAATCTGTATCCGTCGAAATCGGCGGACGTACCATGACTTTTGAAACCGGCCTTATGGCCAAGCAGGCCGACGGCGCTGTCGTCGTCCGCGTGGGCGACTCTGCTGTCCTCGTGACTGCTGTTACCGGCGGCCCAGCCCGCTTCGACTTCTTGCCGCTCACAGTTGAGTACCAGGATCGCAACGGTGCTTACGGCACCATTCCTGGAAACTACTTCAAGCGTGAGGGCCGCTCCAACGAGCGCGAGACCCTCATCTCTCGGATGATTGACCGTCCGATTCGCCCTCAGTTCCCGAAGCACTACCGCAACGAGACCCAGGTGATCGGTACCGTTCTCTCTTACGATGAGACCACCGATACGGACACCCTCGCCATGTGCGGTGCTTCTGCAGCACTCCACATCTCGAACGCTCCCCTTCAGCGCCCCATCGCGGGTGTTCGGGTCAGCCTGATTGAGGGTGAGACCTTCGTAAACCCCAGCCGTGCCCAAATGGAAGTCGCCGAGCTCAACCTGGTTGTTGCCGGTACCACCGACGCGGTCTGCATGGTTGAAGGTGGCGCCAACGAGCTGTCCGAAGACGTCATGATGGATGCCATGGACCGTGCCCACGCCGAGATCAAGAAGATCATCGGTGCCATCGAGGAGCTTCGCTCCATCGCTGGAGTGGAGAACATGGAAGTGCCTCCACCCAAGGAACTGGATGCAGACGTGGTTGCTTTTGTGGGTACCAATGGTGCCGACAGCCTCAGCGAGGCCATGGCCATCACTGGTAAGGCAGAGCGCAAGGTGGCCCTCAAGGCTGCACGCAACGCCATCATCGAGAAGCTTGTCGCCGGTGAAACCGATGCGGATGTCATTGAAGCCAAGACTTCCGATGCAAAGGGTGCCTGGGACAAGATTACCGGAAAGGCCATGCGTGAGCAGGTCCTCTCCAGCCGTATCCGCATTGACGGTCGCGCCACCGATGAGATTCGTTTCATCGATTGCCGCGTTGGTCAATCCGCCAAGGCTCATGGTTCCGCCCTGTTCACACGCGGTGAGACCCAGACCTTTGTAACGGCATCTCTCGGCATGGAAATGGACTCTCAGCGCATCGATTATGCCGGTACGCAAGAGCAGTTCCGTCGCTGGATGTTGACCTACAACTTCCCGCCCTTCTGTACCGGTGAGGCTCGTATGCTTCGCGGTCCGAAGCGTCGTGAAATCGGTCACGGTGTGCTTGCTCATCGCAGCATCATCCCAGTGCTTCCAAGCCAAGAGGACTTCCCTTACGTGCTTCGCTGCTGTTCAGATGTGTTGGAGTCCAATGGCTCCAGCTCCATGGCCAGTGTGTGTGGCGCGACCCTCGCTCTGATGGACGCTGGAGTGCCCCTTAAAGCACCCGTCGCCGGAATCGCGATGGGCCTCATCAAGGAAGGAGACGACTTCGCAGTTCTCTCTGACATCCTTGGCGACGAGGATCACCTCGGCGACATGGACTTCAAGGTGACCGGTACCAAGAACGGTATCACCGCCTTCCAGATGGATACCAAGATCGACTCGATCAGCCGCGAGATCATGGGGAAAGCATTGGCTCAAGCCCGTGAAGGCCGGATTCACATCCTGGACGAGATGGCGAAGGTTATTGCTGAGCCCCGCGATGACATTGCTGCCAACGCACCGCGCATCACCAAGCTGAAGGTCAAGCAGGACAAGATCCGCGACATCATCGGCCCTGGTGGTCGCACGATTCGTGGCATGCAAGAAGAGTGCGGCGTGCGCATCACCGTTGAAGATGACGGTACTGTGCTTATTGCCAGCTCGGATGGCGACGCCACCAACAAGGCGCTCGGCATGCTTCGCGAGCTCACTCAGGAAGCTGAGATTGGCAAGCTGTACTTGGGCGTGGTCAAGCGGACCGTGGACTTCGGTGCCTTCATCGAAATCTTCCCAGGAACAGAGGGCCTGGTACACATCTCTCACCTCGCCAACGAGCGGGTGGACCAGACCACCGATGTGGTTTCTGAGGGAGATGAGGTACTGGTTCGCGTCCTCGAAGTGGACAAGCGCAGCGGCAAGATTCGTCTCAGCCGCAAGGAAGCCCTTGAAGCCGCGGGACTCTAAGCTTAGTGCTTAGACCGCTACCAGTGAAGGTCCAGGTTCTTCCCCATGGGAGGGGCCTGGACCTTCCTGCTTATGCGACCCCAGGTTCAGCGGGCATGGACCTGCGAGCGGCGGAGGCGTATACGCTGCAGCCCATGGAGCGGTATGCGATTCCCACAGGGCTTCGGGTGGCAATTCCCGATGGTTGGGAAGGTCAGATACGCCCCCGATCTGGCTTGGCCCTGAGACAGGGCTTGGGCATGCCCAATTCACCGGGTACGATCGATGCAGACTATCGGGGTGAGCTCAAGGTCCTGCTCATCAACCTGGGTCCAGAGCCCATCGAGATCTCCCGTGGAATGCGGGTGGCACAAATGTTGATCACGCCCGCACCCCAGGCGGAGATTGTGTTGGTCGAAGATCTCGACCAGACCGAGCGGGGTGAGTCAGGGTTTGGCTCGACGGGCCTATTATAGGCCGCTGAGTTGGGCTTAAATCTTCTCTTCATTGAGGACGCCCAACACCGCCTCACGAATGGCGTCATCGTCTTCAGCCTCACGCAATCGCCGGAGAAGGTCACTCCTCAGAGCCATCCTGGCCAAGCGCTCAAGGACCCACAGCTGGGACTGGCGATCGGAGCGGGGTGCGAGCACAAGCAGCACCACATCGACCATGGGGCGACCTCCGCTTTGGTAGTCGATGGCCTGCTCGAGTGTAAGCACCACCACCTGGGTGTGTCGCAGGGTTTCGACGGTGGGTGCAGATATCGCCACACCTTCCCTCAGGGCGGTGTTCTGTTGTCGTTCACGTTCGAACAATGCGGTGGACACCGACTGCGCATTGGGTGTGGCTCCGGTGGCTTCCACCATGTCACCCACGATTTTGAACAAGTCTGGTTTCTTACTCACAGCGATTCGGTGGCCGACCACAGCATGATGGATGTAGGGGGTCAGGATCATCTGCTCTTGGGTGTCCTCCCTTCGAAGGTCGAAGCGATGATGGACTTGATGGCGGGGAGCTTTGAGCTTCAAGACACTGCAGGTTGCCGCGGATGCAACCTTGTGTGCCCAAGAACCTTTAAACAGGGTCCGAAAGGTGGTTTCCTCGGGTGCCCCCGTGATCAGCAGGTCGTAGTCGGCACTCACATCCCGGATGGTTGAGAGGTTGTTGGGTCCGCGAACAATGCGACTATCGCAAGGCGAGGCACACAGAGAAGCGAGCTGCTCGTGATACTGCCGGTGTTGGTCGACCTCCATGGCTCCGGCATCCTCGGAAATGGGCCAAAACAAAGTCACCCGGGCATCCATTTGTGTGGCGGCCAAGCAGTCGGCAACATGAACCATCAGCGAGTCATAGGGCCCAGGACTGGCTAAAACTAAGATGCGCCTGAAGTCGTCTCGGGTCTCACCATCGTAAGGACCTGCCCGGTCGAGGAAAATGGCCAGGTCACATGGAGGATTGTTGATCCACCAGGTGAAGGGGTGCCGAATGATGTAGTGAAGCTCACTGCGCGATGGCCACTCCATGACGATCCAGTCCGCATTGGTAGTGGTGGCGTGACTGTGGAGTGCACCATGGGCATTGTGGGTCACAATGTCCTTGAATTCGACCTCTACATGGGCCTCTTGTCCAATCTGTGCCGCTCGGGCAGCCAGGTCGAGAACCTCGTCATCGGCCACCAGGAAAGACGTTAATTGAGCTTGGTAAGGGACTTCTTCGAGGCGGCAGACTTCTAGCTTGCCTCGTTCCACGAAGCTTGCTGCCAATTGAACCAGCCTGGAGGCTGCAGGCTCACCACCGAAAACCGGAACGATGACCCGAGGCTCTTCAGCGGCTGCCAATTCGGCTTGTTCGGCTTCTTCGGTTGCTTTCAGGGTATGGGCCTCTCCCCAGAGCATCTGAAAGAGGCTCTTTCTCTGTACCCGCTTTCGAACGTAGATGAAGTACCAGGCCGTCCCGACGAGCACAGCGAGGCTGACACCGGCGATGGCCATGACTCCCAGCTCATACAGCAGCCAGACTCCGCCCAGGATTCCGGCCACTTGAACCCATGGATAGAGGGGGCTCTTGAACTTGGGGCGGTACCAGCGAACGCCCGTTTCCCGGAGAATGATCACCGTTAGATTCACCAGGCAAAAGATGAAGATCTTGAAGCCGCTAGCCAGCTTGGCCAGCTTCACTACGGGTAGAAAGATGACCAGACAGACCAGCAATACTCCGGTCAGGATGATTGCGAAGACAGGGGTCCTAAATCGTTGTTGGATCGAGGAAAAAAGCGGTGGAAAGATTTTGTCGCGACTCATTGCGAAAGGATCTCGAGCGGAAGCCATCACCCCTGCATTGCACATGCTTGATAGGGCAGCGATGGCCAATATCGCTGTGGCAACCTCTGCTGGCCGCCCGCCGATGGCCTTGGCGGCAGTGGCCATGGGAGCAATGTCTGTGGCCATGCTTGCGTAGGGAACATTGGCTGTGATTACCCACGAGACCATGGCATACAATGACATGACTGTCGCCTGGGCCAGGAACATTGCCAATGGAATGTTTCGCTCGGGGTTCTTGATTTCCTCAGCCACCGAGCAAATTTTTGTCACTCCCGCATAGGAGACAAACACAAACCCGGCCCCTCCGAGGATGCCAGCGGCACCGGCGGGAAACGGGGGGTCCTGAAGAGCTACATTCGCTGACATGCCGCCGAAAATGGTGAAGACAACCAAACCCAGCAAGCAGATGGCAACGATGATGGTCTGAAGCAGGGAGGCTTTGGAGGCTCCCAGGACATTCAGTGCGATCATGATCGCCAGAATGCTCAATGAGACGCCCATCGGATTGGCATCTGAGAAGATCGTGAGGTAGCCGCCCAGCCCCACTAAGGCGAAGGCTGTTTTTGCCGACAAGGTGAACCAATTGCCAAGGCCGGCGATGGTTCCCATCCACGGCCCCATGGAGCGTTCCACGTAGGTGTATGTGCCACCGGCAACAGGCATGGCTGTGGCGAGCTCCGCTTTACTCAAGAGGGCGGGCATCACGAACAGTCCAGCAAGGAGGTAGCTCAGGCACACCCATGGGCCTGCGATCGCCGCGGCAATACCGGGCAACACAAAAATCCCGGAGCCAAGCATGGCACCCACCGCGAGGCTGAATACAGAAACGAGTCCAAGGCTTCGGTCGAGTTGTTTGGTGATTTGTTTTGACATGCTGTTCGCGATGCTACTCTATCACCTGAGTCAGTGGAGGATTCATGGCTGTTGATACCCGAGCGTGGGCCCGTTCGATTTTTGAAGGACCAGAGCTCATAGGTGACGCGGCTCTGCACATGTCTCACAGCGCGTTGACTGGGGCACTCAAAGATGCCGAAATATCCTTTGTAAACAACTGGGCATCTCTGGATGCACTGGTCGTCCGCTGCGTAAATGGTTCCCGTCAGCAGCCAATTTCTACCGACTTGAGCGTTACACAGGGGCTGCTCGGAGATCGCTGGGCGGCGGGAAAGGCAGAAAGCGGTCAGCAGTTGTCCATGATGAATCTTGATGTTGCGTCAGCCATTGCCAACGGCCAGTCCATAGCGCTGTTTGGCGACAACATATTTACGCGCTTGAATTTGAACGAAGACTTCTTGGAGGTCGGTGCGGTGTTGCGCATCGGGTCCTCGCTCACAGAGGTCAGCGAAACCCCTCATGTCCCTTGTGACAGGTTTCGGGCTCGGTTTGGTGTGGCCAGCTTCGAGCGAACGGCCAAACAACACCGACTTAGAGGGGTTTACCTCACGGTGCTGGAGGGAGGTACCATCGCTCTCGGCGACCCGATTCGTCGAGCTTAGCGCTTCTTCTTAGCCTGGTTGGTGCGCTTCATGTCTTCATCCATGACCAGCGTGACCTCTCCTTGGACCTTCTCGAGATCGGCGAGATCGTTCGCCCATCCACCGAGCATGGCTGAGACGGTCTGAAGATCTTCGGTGGTGTTGGTTGGCTCAGCCCCTCTTCGTGACACTGGTCTTGCTGGTGGTTTGGTGGGCTGTTGACTCTCGGCCGTGCTGTTGCCGTGGTCGAAGACGATTTTTCTTACAAAGCCGTTTGCGCTCGAGAGTTGGTCGCAGAGGCTGGCGATGAGGAGGCGACGGAGTGCTATGCCGGCCACAGAGTCTTCGGTGATCATCCGGTCGAGTTGACTGCGCTGCAGAACCACGACTTCGACAGGACCGTTGGCCACACAGGTTGCAGAGCGTTTGGACCCATCGATCACGGCCATGTGGCCAAAGACGGCCGGACTGGTCGTGTTGGAGAGCACTCGATTGGTACCGGTAATGTCTCGACGCATCACGGAGATATGGCCTCGCAACAGGAAGAAAAATTCATTCCCAGGGTCTCCCTCGCTGCAGATCTCTTCGCCGTTAGGCACGCTTCTGAGGACTCCTTTGGACAGGACACGCTCGATGGCTACGGAGCTGGCGCCTGGAAAATAATGTTGGGTGACGATGCGCTTGGCGAGTTCGTCAGAGTCTGTTGTTGAGATTTGGCTCATCGTGATCCTTGGAAGATCTGTTTGAGTTTTTTGGCCCAACCGGACCCAGTCGGTCTCGGTTTTTCAGTCACGCCCAGTTCCTTCCAGAGTTTGTTGATCTCTTGGTTGGTGCGACGGACCCGGCGAGCGAGCGTGCTCAGCAGGTGGCGCTCGATGGCGATCACTGCCGAATTCTTATTTCCCTCGATCAACAAGTCCTTGGAAATGATCAGACACGTGGACGTTTGCAGGGCGCGCACTGTGGCGCTTCTTTTTCCTTCCCGGGCAAAGAGGGCTGTCTCGCCCACGATTTCACCCACATTAATCGTACCCACTTCTCGGTGTTGACCCGCGATGGCAATCTCCACACCGAGCTTTCCTTCCAGCAGCAAGAGGGCCACATCGGACGGGTCACCTTGGTTGAACAGGGTGACGCCGGGCTTAAAGGAAACAGGCGGGGCCAGGCTTGAGAGGGCCCGGAGTGCCTCTTTAGAGACCCCTTTAAAGAGGTACATTTCAGAGAGTTCTACAGAGATTTTCTTTTCCTCCCTACTTAATCTTGATTGTAGTAACGGATTTTATTGTCGTTTAGATGATGAGTTTGCATAGGTCAATGTGACGGGTGACGTTCAGGGCGGAGGAACAGTCGATGCCATTTTGCTGGATGGATGAAAAAGAGGACCGAGAGAACTCGACCGAGGCTGTCTCTCGAGAGGACGCTACGGTTTCGGAGATTCGTGATCGGGCAGCGGTAATGCGCAGACTTGGCCACTCAAAGGCCGATGCGATCCATCGCTGCATGGGCAATATAGCCTGGGCCTTTTCTGTGTCGGGGCAGCCAGCAGTCAGTCCGGCCCGGGTCCGAAAGCTCGTGGGCGAGGTCTACGGCAAGGTCTCGTAGATGCGGCTTGTCTTGGCCGCGAGGATGAAGTCAGCCTCCGCCAGTCCAGCTATTTTGTGGGTCCAGATCTCGACACCGCATTTTCCCCATGCAACGAATAGGTCAGGGTGATGGCCCGCCTCCTCCGCTACGGCTCCAACCTGGTTGGCGAAGTGTAGGGCCCCCATAAAGTCTGGGAAGACAAAAGCGTGCTCGAGGTGTCCGGCCTCGTTGATGAGCCAGCCACCGTTGAGCTCGGTCAGCATGGTCTCGGCCTCTTGAGCCGTCATGGGCGGAGTTCCGCCCCGGCAAGGCTCACACGTGCGGTCTGCCAGAGAACAGTCGTTGTTCATTACTCCACCTCCAGGTCAACATGTTTGGCTTTGGGCACCGTCGCGTGAATTTTCGACTCGATTCTATCGATCTCATCGCCGAGAGCGGTGCAGATGTGTTCACCATACTGAAGCAGGAAGGCACGGAACGATTCCTGATCCGCGCTGGCCTTCACGAACAGGTCCTCAAGGTCCTGCTGTTCAAGCCAGTGTGCTGCAATCGCCGTGCCGTCAAAGTCGATTTCCGCCTTGAACCGGAAGCTGTCTGCACCCAAGACTGTGGCCTTCACATCTTGGACCGACTCCACAGCCGGGTCTGCCAGCAGGATATCGAGCACTTGTTGTTGTTGTTGGGGTGTCACGGCTTGGCTCAGAAGGGATTCTCGGTTCTTGATCACCAAGAAAATGGCGACCGTGCCCAACAAGAACGCAATGATGAGGGAGCCCACAGCATCCCAGACGGGGTTTCCTGTGAGGACATAGAGGCCAATACAGATGGCTGCGAGAATTACACCGGCGACGGCGGCAGCATCCTCCAGCAGGACCGCAACCGCCATTGGGTCCGGTCCTTTGCGCACATATTCGCCGAAGCTGATCTCAGCCTCGTTGGCTGCGCGCTGCACTTCCTTGTAGGCGATCCACAGGGTCCAGCTTTCCAAGAGGAGTGAAAACAGGAGTACGCCTCCCGCAATTTCTATGTTCTGAAGGTTCACCCCTTCGGGATGGAGCAGAGAGTGGACCCCGTGGTACAGCGTGACTCCACACCCCAAGAAGAAAATCCCGACGGCGCTGATCAGGGCCCAGACAAAGCTGTCTTGACCGAAGCCATAGGGGTGATCTTTGGTGGCGGTTTTTTGGGCCTTTTTAATCCCCATGGCCAGCAGAGACTGGTTCAACACGTCTGCGAACGAGTGGATCCCTTCAGACAGCATGGCTCCCGACCCTGTCACTGAAAAAGCGCCGAGCTTGGTAATCATGATCACTGAGTTTGCGCCGATCGCTGCGTAAACTGCCTTGGTACTTCCGCTGGCCATTTTATCTCCTCGTGTGTTCTTTGTTTCCCCGTAACGGGGAAGCGATGCGTTGTGGTGGGTCATCGGGCTTAGAGATCTTGCTCCACGACTACTTTTCCGGCGATGGTTCGATCTTCAAGGAGCTGGTGGGCTTCGGCCAGATTGGACATGGGCAGAACCCTGTCGAGCACGGGCTGGATTTCACCCCGAGAAACAGCAGCCCAGGCTTGGCGCATCTCGTCCATGGTCCCCATGGTGCTTCCCAGAAGATTGAGCTGTTTGAAGAAGAGCACCCGGAGGTCGATGTGGGCCGCGTGCCCCGTGGTGGCACCGCAGGTGACCAGTGAGCCCCCCTTGGTCAGTGCGCGCACAGATGTGTCCCAGGTGTCGGTGCCCACATGGTCGAGGGCAATGTCTACGCCCCGCTTTCCGGTCCATGATCGAACCTTGTCGCGAACGTCTTCGTACGCCCATGCGTGGTCTGCCCCCAACTCAAGGCAACGCTTTCGCTTTTCGGGGGTGGAGGCGCTCACTGCGACCTCGGCACCATGGAGCTTTGCGATCTGAATGGCGAGTGAACCCACCCCGGATGCACCGGCCTGGATGAGCACGGTTTGGCCGGACTGAACCTTGGCCCGCCCGACCAGCATGTGCCAAGCCGTGAGCAAGCTCAGGGGGGTGGCGGCAGCTCCAGCGGGATCGATAAGACATGGCAAGAGGTGGGACTCAGGGACTGCGACTCGCTCGCACATGCCACCGTTTACGGTTTCGCCTCGGATGGCGTAGTGGCGGCACAAGCTATGTTGTCCTCGGTTGCACGGGTCACAGCGCTCACAGCCATAGCCCGGGTGAAGCGCCACCATCTCTCCGGTATCGGTGCGCAGACCCACTACATCAGAGCCGGGAATGAGTGGCAACGGAAAGGGGTGGGAATCCACACCTCGCCGCACCCAGATGTCCAGGTGGTTTAGGCCTACGTGGGTGACTTGGACCACGACCTCGCCCGCGCCTGCTTGTGGTTCTGGGAGTGTGACGACGCGCAGGACTTCTCCCCCGCCATGTTGATCGATCCGAACCGCTTTCATCGGACTGACTTATGATGGCGCTGATGGCAGTCAAACCGCCCAACTCGAATCACAGCCTTTTTGTTCGTGCCTTGCGAACGGTGATGCTCGTTAATCGGAGCCGCGTCCGTGCGATGCAGGATGCTCTGCGCTTGCAGAAATCAATGCGCATCATCGTTTTGGGTTCGGCCATGATCGTGCTTCCGTCGATGCTGCTGGCCTACTTCGGAATCTCTTCTGTGCAGGGCGAAGAAATCGCGGCCATGGAGGATGTAGAGATACAAGGAGAGGGAGTAGCCGCCTCGTTCTTGGCCCAGACGGAGAAGGGCTTCATTGGTTTTGAAGAAAAGATGATCGATAGACTTGAGGGAGGCCGCAGCCCACTGGAAGCGGCGACAGAGCTTCACCCCCACCTCCTGCTCGCCCTCAAGATGGACAAAGACCTCAACCTGAAGGCTCCGTTCTTTCGTGACCAAGCACTGGATGTAGATCCCATTGAGTACATCTTTGACCCCAGTGTGCAGCGCGCACTGTCGGCCGAGCGCCAAAACGAAGATGACGCGGTTGTGGCCCGTCTGTACGGTCGTGCAGCGCGGGCAGCGAACAGTCGCCAGGTTCGTGCCAGAATGCTGTTTGATCGGGCACGGGTGATGGTGCAGACGGGCCGTGCAGGCGAGGCCAAGCCCCTGTTGAACGACTTGGTTCAAGCCCATGGAAACGTACGGGACCCGTGGGGGTTTCGTATGGAAGATCTGGTGGAACTGTTCCGTGCTGAAGAACGGCTCTCCATTCAGCCGACGGAGGCGGGCACTGATCTACGAACCCTCGTGGATAGGCTGATGGGCCGACGTTGGGCGGTGGGTCGAGGCGGTGAGGGTGCGGTAGCTCGCCGCGCGCTGTCTCGTCTCGAGCCATTTTCTGACACGGAGTGGGTGGCAGCCACCCGAGAACGCATCGATGAACGGATGCGGATGCTGTACTGGGCGGGTGAGTTGCTTCCCGAGCTGGATGGTGTGCTCGAGGGACAGCTCAATCTCAGTGTTGGCAGAGGAAAGATTCGATGGATTGAGAGTGAGCGAGGCCTGTGGGCACTCACATGGTGGGGCGAGGACATATACGCATTCGCCCTGGATCGGCAGGTCTTGATGAACGAGGCCCGGGCTTTGACGCGGGCGGTGAGCGCCGTGGGTGCACCCGTGAAGGTCGAGCTCATCGAACCTGGGGGTGTCATGCCAGACGGTGTGCTCGCCCGGCGATCCTTGGTGCCGTGGATGGTGGGTTGGTCGGTGGTGTCTGTGCCCCGGGATCCTGAGGCTTTGGCGGCCGACCTCAAGCTTCGCCGAAACCGAAGAATTGGCATCATTGTATTGGCCATTGCGATGATCGGGGTTGGAGCGCTCTCCACGGCCCGATTCGTCAACACAGAGCTCGACAGCGCTCGAGTAAAGGCGGACTTTGCTGCCAATGTTTCCCACGAATTGCGGTCTCCCATTACCCAGATCAGACTCAAGGCAGAGAGCTTGATGCTTGGACTCAGCGATACGGTGGAGGAGCAGCAGCGGGATTATCGAGCCATTGTGCGCGAGTCAGAGCGCTTGAGTCGCCTGGTGGACAATGTGTTGGACTTCTCGGCCATTGAGCGCGGTGCCAAGACGTATGCATTGATCCCGGGGGACTTGGGAGCGTGTGTTTCATCGGCCATTGAAGCTGTGGAA
>CAWVVG010000001.1:0-40697 GCA_963932775.1 uncultured bacterium | reverse complement strand
CCCAACGAGTCCATGCACCTTGGCATCTTCGAGAAAGCCATCCGAGCGAACATCTACTTATTCGATGAACTGGGTACCCTTGGAAAGGCTGGTATCACCAGCGAATGAATCTGATCTGACCGGTGCTGGTACCGTTCTGCATCGGTCACCCCATCGGATGGGTTAAACGCGCCCGATGGACACAGTGGTCAAAGCAAAAGGCCTGGGACGACGCTTCGGACGGCGTTGGGCTGTTGCTCGACTGGACCTGGAGGTGGGCGCCCACGAGCGGCTGCTCGTCATCGGTCCAAACGGCTGCGGGAAGACCACGCTGCTGAACGTACTCTCCACACTGACACCCCCAAGCCAGGGGTATCTGGAGCTTATGGGTGGCAAGAGCAACCCCCGAGCAGACATCGGACTGATGGGACACTCTGCAGGTGTGTATGAGGACCTATCGGCATCAGACAACCTCATGGTGTTCGCACGGATGAGCCAACGGGACCCGAGCCAGATCCCGACACTGCTCGACACCGTCGGACTCGACTTGAGACCCGACCCGGTGGCGAGATACTCGGCCGGAATGCGTCGTCGCTTGGCCCTCGCGCAGCTGCTTCAAGCCCAACCACGACTCGCACTGCTCGACGAGCCCTTCGCTCAGATGGACCCTGGCGGGATAGCACAAGTCTCACAGGCCATTCGTGAACTGCCGGGTGCGGTCATTATCGCAAGCCACCAGGTTCACCATGCAGCACCCTTGTGCACCCGAGCGGTATTGATGGACGAGGGACAGATCCGGTGGTCCGGTGCCGCAGACAAGGCAGAGACTGCATGGCGAGCCCTGCACAGAGAGCGGGGTGATCTATGAAGACCACCTTGGACATTCTGTACAAAGACATGCTCATCGAGTGGCGGGCCCGTTCGCGTACCGTGGCGCTGCTGAGCTTTGCCTACACCATCCTTTTACTCTTTGCCTTCGCCATTGGCCCCGATGCAGCGGCCCTGCGACACCATGCCGGGGCCTATCTCTGGCTGGGCCTACTGTTGTGCTCGACCCTGCTGCTGGACCGCTCCATGCGGATCGAATTCGAGGCGGATGCGGTATCCAAGCTGCTGCTGGTGCCAGTCAGCGCGCCGGGATTGTTCTATGGCAAGGCCATCGCAAACAGTGTGCAGTTGTGGATAGTCGGCCTGATCAGCATTCCCATGGTGATCGTAATCTGCGATGCCACCATCACAGAACACTGGGCCTGGCTGGTCCTGACCATCTTCTTAGGTGGTGCCGGGCTCGCCGCACCGGGCACGCTATATTCGGCGATGATCGCCCGTTTAAGTGGCCGCCAACTCTTGCTTCCGTTGATGCTTTTTCCATTGGTCGTGCCAGTGGTGGTTGCAGCCGTTAAAACGACATCCCTCGTGATGCTGGGCGACCCCATGAACCAAGCCGGTTCATGGCTGGTACTGCTCGGTTGCTTCAATCTCATCTATTGGAGCTTGTGCGGGGTCCTCTTTGGGAGGGTGGTGGAAGCATGAACGTTCGATGGGAAACATACCTCGGTGCCGTCGGGTTCCTGATGCTCTTGGGAGCACACTATGTAGGGCTGTTTGTCGCCCCACCCGAAGCCATGATGGGCGATGTCGGTCGCATTCTATATGCCCATGTACCCACCGCCTGGGTTGGACTGCTGACCTACCTGGTGGCCTTCATCGCAGCCATCGGCGCCATGCTCACCGGAAAAGCCAAGTGGGATGCCCTGGTCGAGGCCTCGGTTGAAGTCGGATTGCTGCTCAACGTACTGCTACTCATCCAAGGAAGCCTGTGGGCCAAGCCCACGTGGGGCGTGTACTGGACATGGGATCCGCGCCTCACCACCTGCGCGATCATGGTGGTAGGTTTCGGTGTTGTGCTCGCGCTGCGCAAGCAGATCGATGAACCTGCGCGGCGACTCACCATCTCCTCCGTGGCCACCATCGTGGCCTTTGTAAATGTGCCCATCGTGTACATGTCCGTCAAATGGTGGCGTACCCTGCACCAGAACTTCTCAAGTCCAGAGACCGTGGACAGCGCCATGGTGACCCCATTGCGGGTTGCGGCATTCGCGATGCTCTTCTTAAGCACCGCCTTTGTGGTGCGGCGCTGGCGACTTGCTGTGGCCCAATTGACCCTGGAATTTGATGGCCCGGATCTTCCGGCTCCATCGGCTCCGTTGGCCGTGGAGGACTGAAATGACTGGAATGATCCAAGGCGGTTGGGAGTTTGTGTGGGCAGTGTATGGCATCACATGGGCGGGGCTGGTCCTGTACGGAATCTCACTCCACTTACGCGAGCGTGCCCAATGAGCGATATAGCAAAGAGCGATGTCGCAAGAAGCCGCCGAGTGTTCCTCGCAGGTGCCCTCCTTGTTGCGGGTTCCGCCTTGGCTTTCGTAGCCTTTGGCAACATCGGTGAGAACCTCGTCTACTACTGGGACCCAACACAGCTGGTCGCCGCTGGAGACAAGAGCATCGGTGCCACCATTCGCCTCGGCGGTGTGGTCAAAGACGGCACCATGAATTGGAACCCAGATGATTCTGAGCTCGAATTTACAGTGTCCGATGGGATCGAAGAAGTCCCGGTCCATTGCTCCGGGGCTCCACCTCAGATGTTCCGAGAGGGCATCGGTGTGGTGGTCGAAGGCACCATGACCCATGCGGGAATCTTCGAATCCAGTCGGCTCATGGTCAAGCATTCCAATGAATATAAAGCACCCCAAGAGGGTGAAACCGTAGAAGAACTCTACAAGACCGTGGAGTCGCTTTGATACCCGAACTCGGCCGCGCAGCGGTATTGCTTGGTCTCGTCGCATGCACAACCGGTGCAGTCACAGGAATGTGGGCTGGAAAGACCGGCAGGGAAGACGTCTGGCGCTGGACGCGCTGGGCCGCGTACACCTTCACTGGGGCCATCGCTTTTGCGACCTTGTTGATGGAGTATGCCCTCATCACTCACGACTACTCCGTGAAGTATGTGGCGGAAGTGGGCAGCAACGAGACCCCGCTGGCATTCACCATCGTGTCCCTCTGGTCGTCCCTGGATGGATCCATACTTCTGTGGGCCTTTGTCCTCTCCATCTGGTCGGGAATATTTGCCTACAAGATGCGGAACCAACACCCGGAACACGCACCGTGGGCCCTGGGCTCCATCTTGGCAGTCGGCATTTTCTTCACGTTCATGGTCAGTGGCATCGCCAACCCATTCGAGCGCGTACTTGAACCACTGACCAACGGTCCCGGACCCAACCCACTGCTGCAAAACCACATCCTGATGGTCATCCATCCACCGACCCTGTACCTGGGCTACGTCGGCATGTCGGTGCCCTTTGGCATGGCATGCGCAGCGCTGCTCAGTGGACGAATGCCCACTGCTTGGTCTCGCTCCATTCGACGATGGATGCTGGTGCCCTGGACCTGTCTGACCGTGGGCATCATTCTCGGAGGCTGGTGGAGCTACGAGGTGCTCGGTTGGGGCGGCTATTGGGCATGGGACCCCGTTGAGAACGCAAGCTTTCTGCCCTGGTTGACGGCCACCGCTTTCATCCACTCATCGATGGTAATGGAACGCAGAGAGCACCTCAAGGGCTGGACGCTCGCCTTGGTCATGGCCACCTTTCTCCTGACTCTGCTCGGCACCTTTATGACCCGCTCCGGCGTGTTCAACTCCGTGCACAGCTTCACTCAATCGCCCATCGGACCGGTCTTTTTGGGCTTCCTCGGCTTTGCTTTGGTGGTGTGCATCATTCTGTTGGCGGCCCGGGTAGATCTCCTGACCCAGCCCACCACCAAGCTGGCCGGACCTTGGTCCCGTGAGTTTGCCTTCTTGGGCAACAATCTGTTGTTCGCCGCGTTCACCTTCACCGTCTTGCTTGGCACCCTATACCCCCTGCTCAATGAGGTGCTCACCGACGTCCAGATCTCCGTCGGCGCGCCCTACTTCAATCGAATGAGCGTGCCCATCTGTATGGGCATATTGTTCTTGATGGGTGTGGGCCCAGCGCTGCCTTGGGGAAACTCCGAGCCCGGTGTATTGGCCTCTCGGCTGGCCGTTCCCGCCGGCTTGTCTGTCGTGATTCTTATCGGCTGCCTCCTTGCTGGGCTCCGTGAACCCATGGCCTTGATGACCTTTGCTTTGTCCGGATTCGCGGGTGCTGTCACCCTTCGGGAGTTGACCGAGCCAGGCCGCCACAGGGCTGCCACACTGGGAGAGTCTCTGCCCAAAGCCTTGCTCACCACTTGGCGCACCGGGCACCGCCGAGCGGGCGGCTACGTCGTTCACTTTGGTGTGGTCATCATCGCGGTAGCGATCGCAGCGTCGAGTGTGTACCGCTCTGAAACCGAGATGACACTGCGGGAAGGCAGTACCAAGTCCTTCATGGACTACGACATCACCTACACGGGCTCCGAACGACAAGATGAGCCCCATCGCTGGTCTCGTGTGGCCAACTTTGAGATCACCAAGAACGGTCGAGATCTCGGAAAGGCCGCACCCCGCTTGAACCACTACAAGAAGATGAACCAAGCGATCGGGACACCGACGGTCATCTCCGGCTGGGACGAAGACCTGTACTTGAGTCTGGTTCAGGTCGATCCGGAAGCGAAAATGGCGAGCCTCAGTGTGGTTGTCGAGCCCCTGGTGTGGTGGCTGTGGTTTGGCGGCGGCGTGATGCTTTTTGGCTCGCTCATCGCGGGTTGGCCCAGCCAGCGACGCCGAGAGATCGCATGAATTGGAAGGTCCTGACCGCCGGTGCCGTCATCACCGTTCCTCTTGTGGCCCTGTTGGCCGAGGGCTTTAATCGCGACCCCAAGCTGCGCTCCAATGCTCTCGAGGGACGCCAAGCGCCAATATTCTCGTTGACCACCCTCGATGGTGACCCGTTTTCCCTGGACGAAGCCAACGGCAAGCCAGTGGTGGTCAACTTCTGGTCGACTTGGTGCCAGCCCTGCAAGATCGAACATCCTGTGTTGCTTCGTGCCGCCGAGACCTACGGCCCCATGGGTGTGCACTTCGTCGCCGTGCTCTACCAAGATGATGCATCCAAGGCCCGGGCATACCTGAACCGGTCGGGCTCACACTGGCCCACCCTCGAAGATCCGGGCGGCCGTACTGCCATCGCCTATGGTGTGGCCGGCGTCCCAGAGACCTTCTTTATCGATGCTTCGGGCACGATCGTTCGGAAGGTATCGGGCCCGGTGAGCCAGGAAATTATGGTCACTACGCTGGAGCAGATGCTTTGATGGGTACCCTCATTTTATTGGCCGCCCTATTGGGCACACAACCGGCCTTTCCCGAGTCGCCGGCCGATGTGGTCAATGAGCTCGCAACGGTAGAGCTGCCAGAGCCCCCACTCGAAGACCCACCCGATGCCGCTACTGCCGCGGCCCGAACCGATCGCCTTCAGACCCACCTGCGGTGCCCGGTCTGCCAAGGGCTCAGTGTTGCGGACTCTCCATCCGATGCCGCGCGAGCGATGGGAACACGCATTGAGGAGCTGGTCAGCCAAGGCTACACTGAAGACCAGATCACCTATTATTTCGTCGATCGTTACGGCGCCTGGGTCGAACTCGAGCCCCCCGACGAGGACCACAAAGCCCTGTTCCTTGCACCGATTGCAGTGGTATTGGTCGGCGGCTTTCTGCTCCTAATTTGGGGCCGCCGGGAACGAAAGATGGGCACACAAACCGATGACTCTCCGTCTCAGGTCCACACTCCTGACCCCGCCATTGAACCTTGGCGGAATCGGATCCTTGAAGAACTCGGCGAGGTGAACTGATGGACTGGAATGTATGGGGAGCTCCCATTGCAGTCATGACCATTGGCATGGTCGCGGGCATATTCTTGGCACTAAAATCAAGGGGTGGCTCCCGGCACGACCCTGCGTCAGAGGCGTGGGCGCTGAAAGACTCCCTGATTGACCAACTTCGCTCGCTCCGTGCAGACCAGGCCAAGATTGAATCGGCAGAGTACGCATATCGCTGGGGCAGCTTGGTCGACGAGGCCGCAACCGCGCTGAAGACCGCTGAAGAAATGGAGCAAGCACCCACCGTATTAGTCGCAGAAAAGACTGAGCACCGACCCGTTTCTTGGGGCAGGCGCGCTGCCTGGGCTGGCGCCACCATGCTGTTTTTTGTGGGCCTCGGCGCCGCCTTGCAGACCTCGACCAGTGACCGCAAACAGGGTGGGATCATGACTGGTGGAATCCAGTCGGACAGCCCATCCATGGACGCGATGATCGCCTCATTAAAGGCTGAATCCGAGGCCGATCCGACCCTAATTGACCCCATCAATAAGCTGGCACACCTCGCCATCCAAGCGGGTGACCTCGGGCTGGCCATGAGCTGGATGGACAAGGCTCGGGCCCTGGCACCCGACCACCCCGAAGTCCGCACCCACCTCGCCATCCTACAGACCTCCGTGGGGATGGCCGAGCGGGCAACCGCCGAGCTTGATGTGGCCCTGGCTGCGGACCCAAACTTCAGCGAGGCCCACCTGTGGAGAGGACTCATCGCCCTGCAAACCGGCAACCGATCGGGCGCAGTATCCTCTCTGGAGAAGGCGCTCGAGAACGCCTCCAGTCGAGAAGAACGATCCATGGCCTCAAGAGCGCTGGCTGAAGCTCGACGGCCCCCAGCCACCACAAAGATCTCAGGCAGCATGTCCTTGGCAGAAGGGAGTGTTGCACCCACCGGTGGTGTTCTCTTTATTATGGTCCGACGCAGTGCCGAAGGAGCGGGGCCACCCGTCGCGGCAGTCCGCCTGGATCCCCGGGGCGTTCCGGGTACGTTCACCATCACCGACCGAGACCTAATGATGGGTGGTGCTTGGCCAGATCAGGTGTGGGTCGAAGCCCGCCTCGATGCGGACGGAGACCCCACCACAAAAGAAGCATCAGACCTCGTCGCACCCCGGCTGGGGCCCTTTGCTGCGGGCACAAAGGATGTAAGCCTGGAGCTGGATGGAGGTGACCCCCAAACCACAGTAGAGGCCACCCCCCAGACATCAGCGGCACAGATTCAAGGGGAAATCCGACTGGCTACTGGCCAGGTGCAGCCAACGACCGGGGCCGTCTTTGTGATTGTCCGCCGCAGCCCGACGCCCCAAGGTCCACCTGTGGCCGCTGTACGCCTGAATCCAAGCGCTGTTCCCGGTCCGTTCTCAGTTGGAGACGGTGACATCATGTTGGGTGGCCCTTGGCCCGCTCAAGTCTGGATACAAGCCCGTGCAGATGCGGATGGAAATGCAATGACGAAGGAGGCGGGCGATGCCAGCAGCCCACTTATCGGCCCACTCAGCCCCGGCTCACTCGGCGTTTCTCTCGAACTGGGCGGATCACTTTAGGCCGTCATGTTGCTGGCCAGCACAGCCCGAAGCGCTCCGAGTGTGAACGGCTTGCTCAGGCGCTGAATATCTGAGGTATCCACATCGGGTAGAACATCGCCAGGGGCGTACCCACTGATCAGAACAATGGGCACAGAAATACCGGCGGCAGCCATCTGGGCGACCAACTCAAAACCGCCCATTTCTGGCATGACAATGTCGGACAAGACCATTGAAAAATGTTGACTAGAAGCCAATTCTTTCAATGCCTGTATGCCCGTCCCGACCGATACAACGCCATACCCCAAGAGCGTCAACATCTCACACAGGGTTTCCCTGACTTCCGAATCATCCTCGACCACCAACACCAAGCGGCCCTCAGCAACGGGGCTGCGTGGCGAAACAGGGGCCGATACAGGCTCGGCTTTGACTGGAAAGTGTATCTCGAAACAGGTGCCAGACTCCTTTGTACTGTCTACAAACAGCTCACCACCGCTCGCTTCAACAGCACTGGAAACGATTGAAAGCCCGAGCCCAACCGACCCTTTCCCTTCTCGCAGGGTGAAGAATGGCTCAAGCACCCGAGACAGGATCTCAGCCTCCATGGCATCGCCGTTGTCCTGAATCCAAATCACCACATCGCCAAGGCGACTCAGGCCCTCGCCTCCATCGTTGCGTACTTCGACGCCAATATCAATGCGGCCGTGATCACCGAGTGCATCCCGGGCATTGGCCAACAGATTGAACAGAATCCGCTCCAATTCGCTGGGAACTAAGGTGACCCAAGCTTTTTCCTCCATCTCGTGAAATTCAACCTGAATGCTCTCCTCAATGGTTCGCCGATACATTGGAATCAGGCTGGCGAGGAAGCCACCCACCTCCAGTGTTTCCGGAGAGCGAGATTCTCCATGCGTGAAAGACATCAGCTGTGAAGTCAGCGATTCAGCCCGCTTGCCAGCAGCTTGGATTCGCCGAAGGTGCCCACGCACCGGATCGTCGACCTGCACTTGGTGCTCAACCAATTCAATGCAGCCCATGATGGTGGTCAACAAGTTGTTGAACTCATGTGCAATCCCTGCGGAGAGGCGGCCGACAGCATCCATTTGCTGAGACTGAACGAACCGCCGTTCCGACTCATGTCGGATGATCGTACCGTCCATGATGTTTACTGCTGCCTGGAGAGACCATCCGCCTTCACCCCTACCCAGGGCACTTTTGTCGGCCCCAAAAACCAGAATGGTGACTGCTGTGTGAGAGCAACGGGCCGCCAGACCCACCTCGAGGTGGTCCAATGAGAGATCTTCCGCACATTGCTTCAAAATCGCGGAGTCAAGTACGATAAAGTTTTCGTCGGCCACCAGGCGGTCGATGCGCTCAGTCAACATCGAAACTGGCGGCTCGCTCGCTCCCAGCCCAGCAGAGGCGAGCATGCGGCCACCTCGACCAAGCGCCACGACTATGGATGCATCCAGTGCCTCACGAAGGCTAATCGTGACCTCTTGGGCAATGCCCTCTACCTCACGCAACTCTACGAGACTGCGTGCCATGGCGCCGAGCCTCTCAGCACGACCAGCTCGGCGCTCCTCGGTTCCTCGGGCAACCTTCAGGGCCTCAATCGACTCATGAAGCTTTACCTTGTTCTCCCATGCCAACAACACCACATTGTTGAGGTGTTCGAGTCCCAGGTAGACCAATGAACACGTTGAAACAAAGGTCGTACAGTAAGTAATGATGGTCGTCGTGACTGGCAGGATCATGAGGCTCGGCGGCAACCAGCCTTCGGCGCGGGCCCACGTAAATGTCAAGATCGTCGAAGCGGAGATAGTGCTCGCGATCACCGCGTCCCTGTGACGAAGAAGAAACCCTGAGACCAACAGGATGCCAAATGTGGCCGATACCGCGGGAATTACAAATTGCTCCGATACGATGAGCATGGAGACCATTCCCAGATAGTTTCCCACCACGAGAATGTGCGTCCCCAGGCGAACCCGGCCGCGTGTTGCGAGGTACCAAGACCATATAAAGAGGGCCAGATACACCGCCGTAAACACGGCTGACGAAAACAACATTTCGGGCGGCGAGAGAAGCCACCCCGCGAAGAAAGGGATGGTGGTCATCGCCATGAACAGCACACAAAACTGCTTCAGGAGCACTGGCGAAGGCAAGATGCCCCCACGGGAGTCCGTAGTCAGTTCAAATTGCGGAGAAGCTGGCGGTGTTGGCATGGTTCAGCATTATCACAGACTTCCTTCCAAGACATCGATGTCTTCACAGTCCAGATCCTCATCAGAGCGACCATCACAGTTGTTGTCCTTGTTGTCACAGACTTCATACAGACCAGGCGACATCAACCCGTCAACGTCATTGCAGTCACCTTCGGTCGTGTAATATCCGTCGGCATCTTGGTCTCGGTACACATCATCCGAACCCGAGTGAGAGTCGCAATCAAAGAGTTCCACAATGGACCGCTCAAACAGTGTGCAGGTGGTTTCATCGCCCCAAACCTGAACCACCTTTCTGGGCTCGGCGGGACTCCACCAACTCAAGTCAAGACAGTCCCACGCCTGAATATGTTCTCGAAAGCCTCCATCCTCAACCGGGGTGCCTTCCGCACCTATCTTGCCCGCTGTGTTTGCATCGACAATTACGATGACCGACTCCCAGTCCGGAAGAATGGCCGTCGGTACTCGGTCCGGGGCTGACACCTCAAGAGCACAGTTGGAGAGATCTCCGTCCTCAGCGCCACAAGAGAGCACGGCCAGAAATGGAATCCATGACAAATGTTTCATCGCGCAGCTCCTTAGTACATGCCAACAAAGAGATCTTCATCACACAATTCAGCGGTAAAATGGGCCTTGATCCGCTCACTTCCGGGGAAGGTGAGATCCAACTTGCCCTTGATCACCTCTACACCCAAGCGCTGGACATTGAGGGAGCCGGATTCGGTCTCGTACTCATCCGTCGCTGGGTTCTGTGCCACGGCGATAAAGGCCTCGGCCGCGTAGTCACCCGGCGCATCCACATCCAGCCTCGTCCAGCTGCTCATGACCCAGTACTCATCCATGGCGGGCGGATCAGCCGAAGCCAGGGCCTCGCATAGATTGGGGAGATCGGACATCACAAACATGATGTGTCCGCTCTGATTCCGGGCAAACACCACCGACTCGGGCTTGCCAAGCACATGGCCATCAATCTCATCCAGATTGTGATCGCAGGCTGCACCCAGCATCGCTAGAGAGAGAGCGCCTATTCTGATGCTTCGCATGGTACAGCCTCCTGATCTTCGGGCTGCCTAGTCTTCGAAACATGCCCTCGTCAGTTCGACGTTACCAAGTGAGTAAGCTCTTGACAAGGCAAGAGCTTACTTTTTGTTTTACTTTAAGGTTTGGTGGGACTATTTGGCCGAAATGTGATCGGGCTCCAACACCGGCTCCGGCGGAATGTATCGGGGCGTGTCGTCGATGATCCGGTCGATCATTTCTTCGTTCTGCATCGCAGCCTCAGACTGCTCGACGATGTTGTCCAGCACAGCCGCTTCCCAGCGTTCGCCAAGGAAGGCCATCACAATCCGCATCACCGCTTCTGGGTGTTCGATAAGCTCAGAATATTGCACCTCGAGATACCGTCCGGGAATGCGGGCTCCTTGTTCGCGAATCGCATCGACCACATGAACCCAGTACTCGGCAGCGGCCTTGGGTGTCTGACAACACCAGACCTTTTCTCCGGTGGACGGGTCCATCCAGTCGCGCTCAAGCAAGCTGGCCACAACGTCGCGTCCATCTCGGACCACGTGAATAAAACGAGCCGCCGGAAAGATCGATGCCATCGTGCTCATATGAAGGAGCGTGTGGGGTGTGGTCTCTACAGAGCGAAGATCCGGACTCGGGGTCGCACCGGAGATCAGGGTCTCAATGAATGCTTTCACCGCACCATCGAGCTGCTTCTCTCCAATGCCTGCGGCCTCCAAGTCCAGGGCCATGCCACTCCACCATTCGTTGCGCAGTGAGCACATGATGGGAATAAGCTTGGTTTCTTCTCCGGCTTCGAGACGACTGTGACTGTCCAGCATGCCTTGGAGCGTTCGACTCCCTGAGTCCCAGGTTCCACCAAGAAACACCGGAGTCTGTGACGTCTGCTCTTCAGCTTCAGCGCCAAGGGCTTGAAGCGTACGGCGAACCAACTCGCTGATGCCGGGCGCCACCTGGTCGGCTCGGGGTTCCAGCATGGTGCCGATAATGTCGGGCCAGCCGGCGGCCACACAATGAGTGACAAACCGAACCACCTTGGGTCCATCGACAGGGCGAGGCGAGGCAAGGGCCGGCAATGGTTGGCGTGACACGATGGCGCCGATCGCTCCCCACGGCCCGGGTCCTGCGATGGCCTTTCCCTCATACAAGCCCGACATGGCGAACAAGTCAGCCATACGGAAGTTCCGATGTGCCGAGGCTTGAAGTCCACCCTCGTGAAGCTCGTTGGCCCGTTTCGTGAACAACAAGGCATCTTCAACTGAGCCCAGTTCCTCGCAAGCAGCGGCGGCCAACATCCACGCATCGGCCAAGTTTGCTTCCATGTACTCCACAAGTGGGGCCATGATCGAAGCCGCGTCGCCAGATTCCAGCTTGCACTCCATCAACCCAAGAGATGCTTCAGCATGCTCCGGGTCTGCTTCAAGGGCCGCTTCGAATGCGAGCCGAGCTCCATCCACATCCCCACGGGCCAGTCGAACGGTCCCCAAGCGGGTGTTCGCTCCCCAGGTTGTGACGCCCGGAAGACTGTCTTGGGCGCTGATCTCGGATGAGTACCCAATGCATGCACTAAAAGCAGCCTCGGCGCGCTCCAGGCACTGATGATGATGGGCATAGTTTACGGATGTCATGGCGGTATTCTCTGCCACTACACCTTGAAGCATGTCCATATTTGGATGATGAATGCCCCACTCCAATACCCGACCAATGCTCTCGAGTGCCTCACGGTATTCCCCACCGAGAATCTTGATGTGAGCCCGAAGGGTCGCCACTTGGACCAAGTCCGGATGGTCTGACTCGATCTGGCCCCAAATATTTTCGACTGCGGCCCACGCACCATCGAGGTTGTCCGCGTGGTAATGCTCCCACGCGTCTCCGAGGAGTACAGCGACCGGATCGAACGGCTGAGTGTCGGCCTCTATCACAGCCTGTGTACTCACCTGAACCGCACCTGGGGCCGAGAACAACTCGCCCGTAGGAACCTCAAAAATTGTTTCGTCCTTGTGTGCAGCGGGCACCGAGGCCACCGGAGCAACTGCAGCCACCTTAACGATGGGGGCATCGATGCTACGGACCCGGCGAGCACGCATGGCAATCCATGAGCTCACACTTTCTCCATCGTCTTCATCCCAGTGAAGATCAATGCTTCGACGCATCAGACGCGGCGCACTGTCAATCGCCTGGTCCAGGCCACAGTCCCGAAGCAGCGGCAAGAACCCACAGTCCATGCCACCTCGGTTCAAGGCTTCACGAATGACCTCAGCCGACCCCGGTGCGAGTGCCTCGTCTGCATCCAACACCAAGACCCAATCACCCGTCGCATGACGTACCGCGGCGGTTCTCGCTTCAGCGACGTTACCGGTCCACTGATACGGAATCATCTTGGCACCATTGCTCACAGCCCAATCGCCTGAGCCGTTTAAGCGGCCCGAGTCGAGGACTATGACCTCATTCACCAATGTCTCGGCGGACCGTATACAGTCAGGAAGAGAAGGTGCGGTGTCCCGCGCTATTACACATAAAGAAATACTGCTCATGGATGCCTCCGAACACCCTGTCGGTCAGGCGAATACCGACCTTCAGCTAAATTTCGATCATCCCCTCATTTTTATTTCTCTTCGAGCCAATGTAGGGTGGGGCTCGTGGGGGAACTTTGGCTATGAGCATGACGATCGCAACGTTGGGAGACGGCACACAGGTGTACTGCCTGAAAGTAGCCGAAGCCAAGGTCCTGGATTCGCATATTGAGGGCTATATGAAACACGGTATCCAGGTCAAACCTGGTGATACGGTGTTCGATGTGGGCGCGAATATCGGCATGTTCGGGGTTCGTATGGCTCAGCGTTGTGACGGAGACTTACGGATCATCGCTTTCGAGCCTATCCCTACCATTCGGGCCTGTACCGAGCTCAACCTTGAGCCCTGGGAGGGGGCTCAAGTGCTCCCATATGGAATCGCGCGCGCACGTGGGGAGACCACCTTCACCTTCTATCCGAACGCTCCATCCCTCTCGACTGCCCACCTGACGGACTGGGATGGGCAGGCCGGTGCGCTGGAGGAGGCTGTGGTTGGAAATGCCCAGAGCGCACCCATGTGGTACGCGAAGTTCGTACCACGCATATTGGCCGGTCCCATCGCCCGGTGGTTGACCCACGCCCCGATCGAGGTTCAGTGCGAGCTCCGAACACTCTCTGAGATGATCATAGAGTTAAAGGTCGACCAAATCGATCTGCTCAAGATCGACTGTGAAGGTGCTGAAGAAGAAGCCCTTTTGGGCCTGACCGAGGACCACTGGAAAGCCGTCGATCAGGTGGTGGTTGAGGTCCACGATATCGATGGACGTCTCGCCCGTATTGAGGCGTTGCTGCTCCAACATGGACTCACCGAGATCGTGACTGAAAAGGAAGAGGCCTTGGTCCACACCAAGCTCTCCAATGTGTACGCCCATAGGCCTCGGTACCAAGGCTGATCCGGGTTCACTCTGTTTCGAACACAATGGCGAACCCTTCGGTTCTTTCGCTCCGTCCTGTACAATGGTCTCATCGTTTTACTCGGGGGAGTTAAAATTGCGGGCATGGTGGGCACTTTTGGTTTTGATGGGCGGTTGTGACAACAGCCTGCCTGAAGATCCGGCATTGGATGGCGACCCGTCGGTCACTCCACAGTTGGACGCGGATGCAGACGCGGATGCAGACGCAGACGCAGACGCAGACGCAGACGCAGACGCAGACGCAGAAGACATCGCCATTGCAGGCACCTGGGTGATGGAGACCTTGGAAGTCCATTTCACGAACACAGAAGTCACGTCCACTGACCCATTAAGCCAAGAGGAGTCCAGCTTCCCGATTGCGACGTACGACAATTTAGAGGAGTACTTGGTCTACCAGGCCCTGGATACCAGCAGGTTCCGAATGGACTGGTTCATCGACTCCAACCGGGCACTCCAGACCTGCTTTAATCCTACGGAAGGCACAATAGAAGACTTGAGTGAGCGCCCTCAGCCCAACACTGCCAATCGCTTGATGGGTTGTCATGGCGATGCTTGGATAGAGGCCCGCACGCCCATCGAAATCTCGGGTAAGTGGGCCAACCACGATTCGATCATGGAGATCTCCGAATTTAGCGTGGCCATCACCGACGGAAGAACATTCGAAGTGACCTCGGTAAACCCGGACGAAGGTGTGATGTTCACCGACGGCCTGTACTTCTGGGAGGGCACTTTCGACGATCAGCAGGTTCACTTTTCCTGGTTCTGGCGCGTGGACGAATACTTGGCCTGCTTCTCCCCCGAGGACCGATGGGGCGGACCCGCTATCGATGAAACAGACCTGCAGACTGGGTGTTCAGGGAGCCAGTGGTGGCCCCTTCGCAAGCCCATCCCGATTCGGGGAAAATACGAGCCAATCGGGTTTTTGCCAACCCACCTGTTTGAGGTGGAGTCCTACACAAAGCTCCCTGGCGTCGGGTCTGCTCGGTGGAGAGCGAATGCGATCGATGGTGAAGAACAGACCATGGTGCTCGTCCTCATGGACGCAGACGATCAAATCGACATTCCGGAAGAATCCAGTTTCATCAAAATACAATGGGAAGTAGACGACTCAACAGGAGACGCTTTCCTCTGCCTACTGGACACTGGCCCATCAGTAGAGTCGGTGAAACTTACTCCCGCCGAGCCATTTTTACTGGGGGCATCATGCGGTGTTTCAGCCCTCGGATCCCAAGGCGGGTGGGCACTAATGGCACCCGTCGACTGAGAAAGCAGTCTTCACGGGTGCTGTCCTCGGGCAAAACCGATAGACGAACTGCCCAACCATACCGGGAGGATCAGTGCTTACAACAGCCTTGCTGGGCCTTGTCCTCGGCGCCTATGCCGAGACCGCCCAAGATACCGACACCATCACGATTCCCTTCGAGGAATACGATCTAGAGAACGGACTTCATGTCATCCTGAGTGAAGACCACTCGGTTCCATTCGTACAGACCAATATCTGGTATCGAGTGGGAGCAAAGGATGAGGTAGAGGGACGGTCGGGCTTTGCCCACCTCTTTGAACACTTGATGTTCCAAGGCTCCGAGCACATGGATGGCGAATATTTCGCTCCGCTGCAGCGCATCGGTGCCCAGATCAACGGCACGACCAATATGGACCGCACAAACTACTACGAGGGAGTTCCTTCCGAGCAACTGCCGCTGGCGTTGTGGCTGGAAGCGGACCGCATGGGCTTTCTGCTCCCTGCACTCACTCAAGAGAAGCTGGACAACCAGAAGTTGGTCGTTCGAAACGAGCGCCGGCAGAGCTATGAGAACCGACCCTACGGCATGACCTGGTGGTGGCTCTTTGAGAACCTCTACCCAGATGGCCACCCGTACCACATTCCTACGATCGGAAAGCATGAGGACATCGATGCGGCGAACCTTGAGGATGTGAAGGCCTTCTTCCGTCAGTGGTATCTGCCCAACAATGCTTCCTTGTCCATCGCGGGTGATTTCGACCCTGCCCAGGCCAAAGAGTTGGTCGAGAAATACTTCGGCAGCCTGCCTTCCGGTCCCCAGCCCAGTCCCATTCTCGAGATGGAGCCTACCGTGCTCACCGAAGAGTTGGTGATTCGCAAGACCGACGATGTGCCTCACAACAAGGTGTGGTTGGCCTGGCACTCCCCTGGTGTCTACCAGGCCGGGGATGCCGACCTCGACACCTTGTCCAGTGCCCTGAGTGTCGGAAAAGACAGTCGCTTGTACCAAGCGCTTGTCGAGCAGGGCCAACTGGCTCAGGACGTCGAGGCATACCAAGTCTCAATGTTGCTCGGAAGCTTCTACGTCATCGAGGCCACCGCTGCTGAAGGAATCGACCCAGATGAAGTGGTGAAGGCCATCGATGGAGTCCTCGCAGATGTGCAAGAGAATGGCGTCACCGAAGATGAGGTCACGCTCGCCAAGACAAACTGGGAGGCCAGCTTCTTCCGCCGAATGCGCACCATTTCCGCCAAGGCGAACCAACTGAACCAGTACTACGTGCAAACTGGGGACACCGACTACATCGCCAAAGACCTGAATCGCTTCATGAGCGTGACAACACAGAGCATTACTGATGCAGCGAAGGGACTTGGAAAGGGACGCGTCGTCCTTCACATCGGCCCCGCAGATGAAGACACATCCACAGAAGAACCAGCGACCGAGAAGGAGGGCAAGTGATGCACCTCTCAACCCTTATTTTGGCTGGTTTGACGACCGCCTGTGTACCCAAGAACACTGTTGATACGAGCTGGCGCTCGGTAACGCCGGAGCCACTGGCTCCGCGAGAGTTTCAGTTGCCCCAAGCCCAGACCGCGGAGCTCAGCAACGGGCTTCAAGTCGCCGTAGTCGAGAACCACGAGATGCCGCTGCTCAGCGTCCGCATTTCCTTTGACCAAGGAGGGTGGACCGACACTGCTGACCACATCGGAATGGCGAGCGTGACCCTGGACATGCTCAATGAAGGCGCTGGCGAGTTCGATGCTGCGGGGATCTCCAAGGCAGCCAAGGCCATCGCCGCAAGCATCGGCACATCCGCTGGCGCTGACAGTGCCAACGTGTCGCTCAATGTACTCGCCAAGAACATCGAGCCTGGATTGGACTTGCTGGCAACGGTCTTGCTCAAGCCCAACTTCGAGCAAGACGACTGGGACATCATGCTGAAGGACCGGTTCGCCGGACTCGCTTCTGCACGAAAGAACCCCAAGTCCATCGCAGGTCGAGTCGCAAGCCGTCTTCGCTATGGCGGAGACTACAAGGGCATGCAGCGCACTGAAGCAGGATACGAGAGCCTCACCACCGACAAGATGAAGGCATGGGCAGCCACCCACCTGGTGGTTGGCAATGCCCGCATCTACGTGGGTGGAGACACCACACTGCAAGCCATCTTGCCTCTGCTCGAGGCCCGATTTGGCTCCTGGACCGGGGATGCCTCGGCCGAATCCAAGCCCACCGAAGCCATGCCAAACGTGGAGACCACAACCGTCTTCTTGGTAGACAAGCCCGGCGCTCCTCAGTCGGTATTGAGTGTCTTTCGGCGCCTCGACATCGACCAGAGCGCAGACGACTGGTTTGAGGTCTACATGGCCAACATGATGTACGGCGGCATGTTCTCCGCTCGTCTCAACTTGAATCTCCGCGAGGAGAAGGGTTGGACATACGGCGCACGCTCGGGGATCTCAGCGGACTACACCAATGCCGTCTGGAAGGCCAGTACCAGCGTAAAGACCGATACCACCGCAGACAGCATCTCTGAGATTCTTCGCGAAGTGAATGAGGCGGCAACAAGCCGCAACTTCACCGCCGATGAGCTCGACAACGCCCGGGGCTACCTGCTCGGCTCTCGCCCCGTTCGGTACGAGAATGCTGGAACTCTCCTCGGAGAGATGCAGTCGGGATGGCTCTACGGGCTTCCTGAAGATTGGACCGTCGCCTTTGCCGACAACATCCGGGCTGTGACCCTCGAGGCCGCGCAAGCAGCCTGGAACAAGCACATCCTTTCTCAAGAGCTCTCCATCCTTGTGGTGGGCGATAAGGCCACAATCCTTGAGGGATTGAACGGTCTATCGTTGCCCATCGTGAACCTCGACTCAGACGGCAACGTCCTGGAATCTAAATGAGCATCGAAAGCGCATACATCTGGATGGACGGCGAGCTCGTCCCCTTCGCTGACGCAAAGGTTCACGTCTTGAGCCACAGTCTCCATTACGGCCTGGGCGTGTTCGAGGGAATTCGTTCCTACGAGCAAGAAGGCGGTGGCGGCGGTGTATTCAAGCTCGACGAACACCTGCGCCGCCTGATCGACTCCGCCAAGATGTGCCGGATGGACCTGACATTGTCCATCGACGATTTGCGCAAAGCCTGCTTGGACACCCTCGCGAAGAACGAGTTCTCCAGCGCCTACATTCGCCCCCTTGTCTACCTTGGAATGGGTGGTATGGGCCTCGGTGCTCGAAACAACCCGGTCCACACAAGCATCATGGTGTGGAAGTGGGGCGCCTACTTGGGCGACGAAGGAATCAACAATGGCATCCGAGTGGCCACCAGTTCATTCACTCGCCACCACGTCAACGCCAACCTTCAGCGCGCCAAGATCACGGGTCACTATGTGAACTCGATCCTCGCCCGCTATGAGGCCAACGACAACGGCTATGACGAGGCAATCATGCTGGACCACTCCGGCTACGTGGCTGAAGGAACCGGCGAAAACCTGTTCATCTCACGCGACGGCGTGATCAAGACCCCGCCCATTGTGAATATCCTCGGCGGGATTACCCGGAAGACTTCGATTCAAATCCTCGAGCATGAAGGCCACAAGGTTCAAGAGACCACCTTCGGCCGCGACGCACTGTACGTTGCGGATGAAATCTTCATGACCGGCACCGCGGCGGAAGTCACCCCAGTACGAGAGGTCGACCGTCGGCCCGTCGGGCCTCCTGGTCCCATCACCAAGATGGTGCAGCGCACCTATCTGGATGGAGTCCGCGGCAAGGTCGACTGGATGAAACCGATGATCACCACCTACTGAGCTCGCAGCAAGCCCAACTGACGCTCGATCTCCGACCAAGCGGTTCCACCCCGGGACCGCCTTCGCTCGACTGCAGCCTCTGGGTCAAGCCAGCTGAGTGCCTCATCCGTGAAGCCCTCGTGTTCCGCTTGTAGATCACTCAGGGTCAAGCCAGACAAGTCACAACCCCTGTCTTCGCAGGTCTTGACCAAGCGGCCTGCGACATGGTGGGCCTCTCGAAACGGCACCCCTTTGCTTGCCAAGAAATCGGCCAACTCGGTGGTCAGCGAAAAGTCACCTGTAAGGTCCGGTCCACCCTTGACCTCAAGAGACTCAAAGCAGCCTGCGGTCACACGCACACACGCAATGGTGGTGTGCAGCGCATCGAACAGGGCGTTGCGGTCCTCTTGCAGGTCGCGGTTGTAGGCCATCGGCAGGCCCTTGGTCATGACAATGAGGGCATTGAGCGCACCCACAACCCTGCCAGATTTTCCACGAACCAACTCGACTGCATCCGGATTCCGCTTCTGGGGCATGATCGAGGAACCAGTACTCCAAGCATCGCCGAGGCGAATCCAGTCAAACTCCCGGCTCGACCACAACACCAACTCCTCTGCAATCCGAGAGAGGTGCACCATCGATATCGTACAGACACCCACCGCTTCGATCAGGTGGTCTCTGGCAGCGACTGCATCCATGGCGTTCTCACAGACACCCGCAAAACCCATAAGCTCCGCAGTCCGCTCCCGATCAATGGGATGCGGCGTACCGGCCATCGCCGCTGCACCGAGCGGGCTTCTATCCACCCGACGGCGCACATCTGCCACTCGTTCCCTGTCTCTGGACAGCGACCAAGCATGGGCCAGCAAGTGGTGTCCCAACCAAATGGGCTGCCCTCGCTGAAGATGGGTAAAGCCGGGCACCAAAGTGCGGCCGTCCGCCTCCACACGATCGCAGATGGCATGAATCAGTCGCTCAAGGGACTCATCAAGGCCATCGAGCCTGGACCGCAACCACAAGCGCACGTCTGTGGCCACTTGGTCGTTTCTGGAGCGGGCGGTGTGGAGCTTTCCTGCAAGCGCACCGATGTGCTCTCCCAGCCTGGTCTCGACCGCCATGTGAATGTCTTCGAGGGATGCGTCGGGAACCCACCCGCCTTCAAGATCTGCCTCGACTTTCTCCAAGCCCGCCTTGATTGTGGAGGCCTCGTCTGCCGTCAGCAGTCCGACCTCACCGAGCATCGTGACATGGGCCATTGAGCCCACGATGTCTTCGCGCCACATCAGCAGATCGGTATCCAAGCTCTCCGAAAAGGCCTGCATCTCGGTGCTGGGACCACCCTCGAATCGGCCGCCCCACAACGCCATCAGCCCATCTCCTTCTTGAGCTCTTCCTGACGCCTGCGAACGCGGGCCACAGTGCGATAGCTAAGACCGAACAACTCCAGGAAGCCTTCGGCTGCGTTGCGATCAAAGGTGTCGCCTTCCGAATACGTGGCGAGGCCCTCGTCATACAACGAGAATGGCGATCGACGCCCAATAATTCGAACAAGCCCAGCGCTGATTCGGAGGCGCACATCACCACATACCGACTCCTGTGACTTGAGAAGAAAGCTCTCCAGACACTCCCGAAGGGGCCCAAACCAAGTGCCATCGTAGATGATCTTCTCGTAATCCTGACTCAATTTACGCTTGTAATTGAAGGTCTCGCGGTCGAGACAAATCCGTTCCAGCTCGGTGTGCGCCATATGAATCAATGTGGCAGCCGGAGCCTCATAGACCTCGCGAGACTTGAGACCGACAACCCGGTTCTCAACCATGTCGATCCGACCGACTCCGTAGGTGCCAGCCACCTCGTTCAGGTGGCGAATCAACTCCACTCCTCCCATGGGACGACCATCGATCGCCACAGGTACACCATTCTCAAAGCTGATCATCATCTCGAAGGACCCACGGGGCGCGTTGCTCGGGTCCTTTGTCATCAGCCATGCATCCGGTGGAGGCTCTACCCAGAGGTCTTCCATCTCGCCGCACTCGATGGCGCAGCCCCAGAGGTTTTGATCGATGGAGTATGGCTTGGCTTTGGTGACCGGAATCGGAATGTTCCGCGCGACTGCGTAGTCGACCTCAAGCTCCCGGGTGGTGAGCTCCCACTCCCGCAGGGGTGCGACGATCCCAAGCTGGGGTGCCAGGGACTTGGCGGTAAGCTCGAATCGAACCTGGTCATTGCCCTTGCCTGTACAGCCATGGGCGATCGCATCGGCACCGTGCTCGAGTGCAACCTCAACCAAGCGCGCGGACAGCAAGGGGCGACCGAGTGCCGTATGCATTGGGTACATGCCCTCATACAGCGCACTCGCGCGGACGGCAGGCCAGATGAACTCCTCAACAAACCGGTCCGTAAGATCGTCGACAACGGCGTGCTGAGCCCCGGTACTCAAGGCCTTGTTCTTGATCGCCTCAAGGTCCTCGCCCTGTCCCAAGTCACCGGTGTAGGCGATGATCTCACAGCCATAGTTTTCTTTGAGCCATGGAATCATCACGCTGGTGTCGAGTCCACCACTGTATGCGCAAACAATCTTCTTAAACTTCTTGTTCATGGGCACCCCTACAGAATGCCGAATGCTATCCCAAACGGCCGGCTGAGGCCCATCAGCACCGCAGCTGTCACCCAGAATTGACGCAGCCGACGCCCACTGCACAGCAGCTAGGCGTCGGCCAACTCATTCAAGCCTTAGGCGGCTATCCCGCCTGAAGCTCGTGTAGGATGCGATCCACTTCCGGATAAACCCGGTAGTGAGTGATCACTTCCCCAAAGGTGTTCTTCCACTGGCGCACGCGCTCGCGGCTCACACCAAATCCATCTGCAATTGCTTGTCCACTCTCGCCACGGGCGAGGGCAGCCAACAATTCACGGAATCGAGTCCGACCGTAGGATTTAATAAAATTACGGGCAACCCGTTCACGACTCTTCGGTAGTCCGATTGTCATTGTTTTTTCCTTCCCTAGGAATGTCTGTTCCCAAAATTACCGACAACGCCGGCGTTTTCCCTCAATGGGCCTGTCAACCCAAACCCATCATGCCACAGATCCGTTGACACGTCAATGTATCGGTCAAGGTTTTATATTTCTTTAGGGCCATCCTCACATTTCCTCAAAAGAAGGACAGATCTAACGTGCGATCTACATCCCCTGTTGGGGAAGAAAACGATACCATTGGCGTCGGACTTGACAGGGCCAGATCTGGATGGCTTCAGGCTCCGAATATAATGAACTTCCTCGCGCCTCATTTGAGCGACAATGGCATCAACGGCATCTCGGGTGATAGATTTGGCCCATGCACAAACGCCGCACAAAAATCGTCGCCACCATCGGACCCGCAACCGCCGACACCGACCAGCTTGAGGCATTGCTCCTGGCAGGCGTCGATGTGGCCCGAGTCAACTGTTCCCACTCGAATGCGGAGGGAATTCTACAGTCCGTCTCGCGCATCCGACGGAGCGCTATCAAGGTTCAACGCAGTGTGGCGATATTGCTGGACCTGCAAGGGCCAAAGATTCGCACTGGCCCGGGGGAACCCATCCAGCTGAATCGCGACGACACCCTCACCGTGGTGATGGACCCCAACTTCCAGGCCACAGGATCCAAGGTCGGCACCACATGGCCCAGCATGGTCTCCGACGTCACACCCGGAGACCGGGTGCTCTTTGCTGACGGCGCCCTCAGTGGCGAGGTGGCAGAGGTGCGAACCGACGCAAAAGAGGTCGACATTCTTATTCACAATGGTGGATTGCTCGGCGCACACAAAGGCATCAATCTGCCCCAGAGCAACATCCAGGCCCCCGCGCTAACCGACAAGGATCGTGCCGACCTAAAGGTGGGGATCGCCGCTGGCGTGGACTGGGTAGCCCTGTCCTTTGTGCGCTCCAAAGCGGATGTACAGGTTCTCCGTGAAGCCCTCGATGCCCTCGGTCAAAAACACACACCGATTATCGCCAAAATTGAAAAGCCCCAGGCCGTCGAAAACATTGCGGAGATCCTCAGTGTGGTCGACGCCATCATGGTGGCCCGTGGTGACCTCGGCGTAGAGGTACCCCTCGAGCAGGTACCCATCATCCAAAAAGAGATCATCAAGGCGGCCAATCATGCTGGCAAGCCGGTCATCACCGCCACACAAATGCTCGACAGCATGGAGAGAAACCCCCGCCCAACCCGGGCCGAGACCACAGACGTGGCCAATGCAATCCTGGACGGAACCGATGCCATCATGTTGTCCGGTGAGACCTCGGTGGGTGACCACCCCTTTGAGTCTGTCCGCGTCATGGATCGCATTGCATGCGACGTAGAACAGAGCCGCTTCCTAAAACAACGGGATGTGTCCAAGATCGATGCCCTGGCTGGGCCTGCCCATACCGTCGCCCGATGCGCGATCCAGGCCGTTCAGGAAGGCGACCGTCCACTCGTTGTCTTCACCTGGTCCGGCCGTTCCGCAATTCTTGCCAGCAAAGGACGGATGCGTGCGCCAATATTCGCACTGACCCCAGACAGCCGGGTCGCCGATATGTTGTCACTGGTCTGGGGAGTCACAGCACTGACGATGCCCATCTTCGACACCACCGACGAGATGATCGCGGCCGGCGAGCGAGCACTGGTCAGCTCGGGCTTAGTGGCTGCGGGCTCCGAGGTCGTCATTCTCGCTGGAAACACACCCATGCGGGGCGCGACCAACCTGATGACCGTCGAAGTCCTGCACGAGACCTGAGCCTACTCTGCGCCGGGGTTTGATTCAGAACAAGGGGCGTCACCGCAGAAGTGCAACAACAGGCCAGGGTCCTCCCAGTCATTGAAGCGCACGATCTGTTGCCGCGTTCCCGGCCAAGTCCTGGGCGCTCCATGGGCACCACTCGGCACACCCGGCTGGTTTGCCTGCGTGGGCATTTCGAGCTCAGGATCAAATTGTACATACCCAGGCAACTCGATGGGTCCGGCTCCACTCGCCAGACCAACCACCGGTTCCACCATGGGCTGAAGCTGGGTGGCTCCTACCGCCCGGGCCAGCATGCGAGTCGTCATATTCGGCACCTGTTCATCGCCGATCGCCTCCTGCCACACCACAGAGCGTCCCCGGAGGCCTTCCACATGGTTCATGGGGTCGACGGGGTCCCAGAACAACTGGCTGAGCGCGTACATCAGCTGGCGGTCCCGATTGGAAGGAACCATCTCAACCATGATCCAGTCGAAGGGTATCCACTGGCTCGACCGCTCCAGCATGGTCGACCAAGCGCCTCCACCTACATTGAAGACACCGTGTGTGATGCGGGGATTGTTGGCCAAGGTCACCGCTCCGGCAATACCGCCCAGGGAGATCCCGTAGTACCGAAGCTCTCCGCTCTTGTCAGCTAAGCCGAGCAAAGCGGGATCATCCAGCACACTTCCCTCTACAATCAGCCGAGACAGAGCAACCACATTGGCCACGCCCTGGCTCAATCGCTCAGCGATTTCGTAAATTCGCCCGAAGTCCTCCGAGATCTGAATCGCATGGATTCGGTCCGAATTCTTAAAGCCACGCCAGACCGTTGCAAAAACAATGGCACCGGCCTCATCTGCAAGTTTTGCGACTCGGCTTGGGTCATCCCGATCCCGCAGGTACACGTCCGGTGAACCGAACAAGCCGTGCCCAAAGAGCCACACGGGAACGGTGCCGGGTTCTGCATCTCGGGCGCTTTCAGGAATGTAGATACTCAGCTCAGCCTCAACGGTTCCTTGACGAATGGGCAACCCATCCCCATCAAGCTCGAAATACAGGTCGTCCACCAACCAATTGTCCACGGTGTAGGTGCCATACAGTTGCTGCCAACCGCCCTCGGGCATCAGCACACCATCGTCCGTTGAGCGAACCTCATTGATGCTGTATTCCCCGGGTACACCCGTCTCCGTGGCCAAGTGCCGAACCGGTGCACCTCCGTCCGAGATGGGGAAATCAAAGGCCAGCGTGATGCCCTCTACACCCAATCCCTTCAGTTCTTCTTCGAGGAATTGGTAGTGTTCGACCCACTCTCCAAGGTCGGGCCCCGGCACACCTCTCTGGAGGTCTGCATACCAGTCCACCACCGGCATCTCAGCGCCTCCCGGAAGCTTTACGCCATTGGTGAGCACCACCGCGATCTGATGTCCGGGAATCATCACGTCTTGAGGTCGCACGATCAAAACCGGAAACTCGCCTTCCACTCGCTCAGCGGAATCCAACTCCGCGAAACACAGGATCGGTGTTTTCGATGTGAGGTCCCACAGCTGCACCGCCCCATCCGTCATCGGCAAGGACTGCCCTGGAAGACTCGCAGGGTCCACTTCAAAGTCCAGGTCCACCACCGCACTCTGGGCGACCGAGAACCCCTCGCGCCACCGGAGCTTCTCGATGGCCACCGGGGTGCCGTCCGTCGAGTAAGGCAGGTCATTGGGTAAATTTACGACCCCATCCTTCATGATGTGCATGCTGGGAAACGGGAAATGGGCGCGTTTCCGGGCCCCAATTTCTTCCAGCTTGGCTTCGTCAGCCGGACCACAGGCTGCAAGAAATAGAGCGAGAACGATCATGGTGCTCCAGCCGCATCTACGGCCCAGAGACCTCGCTCAAGCATCGCCCGGAGTTGTTCCTCGCCCTGTTCGCTGCCCAGCAAGTCCAGGGCACGAAGCATGCGTCCCCCAGCCACTTGATCGGAGGCGGCGTACGCCCATGCTTCGCCATTATCGCCTTTGATATCAATGAACACTTTCCGCTGCCCTTGCCTCAGGCCCACAGTCAGGGTGCGAGAGAGCGGCTCGGGCCAGCCATCTTCCAAGAGAACCTTCCGCACGCACTGAAGGGGGCCACGACCGGTCTGGGGACCTGGGTCGGAACGATACAGCGGCCGCCCAACAACGACTTGGTCCGCTCCCATCAACGCGCCCACTTTCAGCAAACCTGGACCCGCCCGGTGGTCCAATTCCTTTCGACCCACTGACGGCTGTTGGTCTAAAAGCGCACATCCATCGATGCCCGCCACAGCCCGATCGCTCGCCAGCGCTGGGTCAGAGAGGAGTTGCTGTACAAGCTGAGGAACGACGGGGTTGTCGAATGAGGGCACTCGCTCCCCAAGTTCAGCCCATGTAGCTTTCATGACAACCGGATCGCCCATCCGTACACTGGCCGCTTTGATCGCCTCCACCCAGGAAGAATTCCCAGGATCTGGCCGAGACCGAAGAAGGCGAAGCCCATCTTGTGGGTGCATCAAGACATTGGCGAGAGCATCCCCCAACAACCGGTCAAGATCTCCGTCTTTCCCCTCCCATTCCGAGGCTTTCTCGGCGAGAGGACCCACCACAGAAGGATCCCGTTCTACCAACGCTTCGGCCAATTGCGCCCGGACGGCTACGGCATGATCAGGCAAGCCTGAACCCTCAAAGACTCCACAAGCCATCGCCAATAGCACAGTCAACATTGTCCTTCTAACCTCTCAATTGGGTTGTTACCGACCACCAATGTGTCCCGGACTTACCCCCACGTCCAGCAAGCAAATTGATCCATTTAATTCCGTACACAAGTAGGATGGTCTCAATGTCGATCGTCCACCAAACCTGCGAGAGCTACGAAATCTATGGCTACATAGGGCCGAGCCCGCTGTTGGTCACCTGTGAGCACGCTTCAAACCGCATCCCTGCACCCCTGCGAACGTCAAAAATGGACCGAGAATGGCTGGCGACCCACTGGGGTTGGGACATTGGCGCTAGGACCGTATGCCGCGAGCTCATCCGCCAGACCCACAGCATCGGAGTCTTCTCTCGATTCTCACGTCTGCTCGCAGATGCAAACCGGGACCCGAATCATGAGACCTTGGTGCGATGTGCCGTTGAAGGGCACATCCTGAGCTTCAACAGCCGCCTGACCATCGAGGAAGTCGACCGTCGCATTGAGCGGTACCACGTGCCTTACCACGCCGCTGTGGACCGAACGATGGCGGATCGTCAGAAGCACCCTGGCGAGGTGATGCTCCTGTCGGTGCATTCTTTCACGCCTCAACTGGGTAGCGAGAAGCGAACGATGGATGTCGGCGTACTGTTTGACCACCACGAACCGGTTGCACGGCGCCTTCAGGTTGAGATTGCGGCGGAGGGGCTCCGGGTGGAACTCAATCAGCCCTATTCTGGCCGAAATGGGTTGATGTATGCGGCCCACCTGCACGGCTCATCGCACGGTGCAGCGCACCTGGAGCTTGAGTTGAATCAGGCGCTGCTCAGCACCCCAGCCGACGCACGAAAAATGGGAAGGATACTCAGCAGGGCCCTGGGACGAATGAGGCTTCGCCAGAACCAATCGTAGAGCTGAGACCCCCGTTCGACCTCTACCCCTCGTCGAGGGCCGCGAGTCCGACGGCCAAGGAACGCTCGTCCAACTCTCCGAGACCAAAAGCCTCGTACAGTGCCGCGACTTGATGAAGTTGGCGGCGGGCGACCAGCCGAGCGGTCATGGCCTGCTCCACGATGCGGTCGATGGTGCTTCGGTTTTCACTACCCGGGTCCGGCACAAGGATTCCGGGGAGATCATCCGCCTTGATCCGGGGTCGAGTCTGCCCCCCTGTTGACTTGAGTTGATCCCTCACAAAGCTCGACCGGGCGGCCACTAGCGCAAAGTGGGCTTGCCGTTCCGGCTGCAGACGGATCCACTCTGAGCTCCCCGCAAGGTCACCGGGTAGGTCGGGATGCGGTCGGCGGGCGATCACCACATTGTTCAGGCTGGGACGAATCCGTGCGAACAACAGATCACCTTCATCAAAGGGGGTCTTACTCCCCTTGAATTCGGCACCGATGCGGACTCTAGCTCCAGCCACCTCGCCGGTCTGTTTGTCCACATCTGCGAGGTCAATTTCGGTAAAGCTATCCGGGCCACGGTCGGAGGGGCGAAAGGACTGAACCGCGGCAAGCGGAGCGACCTCCCCCATTGTGAGTACCGGTACATCTTCAGGAATCGGTGAGGTCTCAAGGATTTCTTCCGGCACCCATGACCGGGAATCCACTGGAGCAGTCAACATGGCTTTGCGAGACCACGCGATTCTAAGCTCGGACAATTCATCGACATCTGTACGCCGAAAGGTCTTCCGAGTCGGATCGTAGCCAGGGTGTTCTACGATTCCTACGGCAAAAGGCCGTGCGGGTGCAGGGTGTTTCTCTAAAACCACCACAGCCGCTCGAGCCGTCGTCCCACCAAAGGGACGAAACACACCCTCCGGCAAAGAGATGACGGCCCTTCGAACGAAGCGAACTGCGAGCCACGAACGCAACCAGGCGTAACTGTCATTGGAGAGAATCGAGCGCGGGAGCACAACGGCGAGCCTCCCTCCGGGCCGAAGCCGGTCGGCTGCGGCCTGAAGAAACAGGGTGTCGGAAGCCACCCGGCCCCGACCGTGGGCCAGACTGAAGTGCTGCAAGGCCATGGGGTCAGTAATCTTGACCGAGAAAGGCGGGTTGGCGAGGATCACATCCCACTGTTCAGTGGGCCGATCACGGAACAAATCGGCCTGTCTGACCGACCGAGGGTCGGCACCATGAAGCGCCAGATTCAGCCGGCACAAGGCCACAAGCTCCGGATCCACTTCGATGCCTTCCACCTCCGCACCACGATTTTGCGCCACCACAAGGAAGGTGCCTGAGCCACAGGTCGGATCAAGAACCCGGTCTCCTGGCCGGACTTCGGCCATATCCGTCATCAGCTCCACCAATGGTCGAGGCGTGAAGAACTGCCCGTGCTCTGCCTTAAACACCTCAGGAAAGAACCGTTCGTAGGCCAGCCCAAACAGGTCCAACTCCGAAGTGAGCGGAATCCGATCTAAGCGGGCATCGGCCGGTGCATCTGGGCCATCGATCCACAAGTGCGCAGGTATGTTCAAGCGCTTGGCCAGGTTTCGACACAAGGCCGCGTATGCATTCCGCCCCGAAAGCCCGACCGCACGAAGTCGATTCTCAGCCGAATGCAGCGATGCCGCAAAAACCTCGGAGTTGTTGGGGGTTTTCATCGCACGCGCACCATGCATTCGGCTGGCAGGATGTGTTCTCCTTTGGTCAGGTCCCATCGTGGGTACCCATGCGCTGCTACAAACCGAGAGCCAACCCGCAGGGCGAGCCCTTTAAGGCGCTGCAGAGCATCTCCTGGCCAGGCTTGGTACACGGTAAACACACCCATTTGGATCTCATCGAGTCCATCAATGGCCTCAATGAAGGCCGTAAAGTCGTCGCTCGGCGCCCGGTTGCGCAACCCAAGACCAAAGGTCGGAGCGCCCACCACCACGGCGAGGTGGCCATCCAAGCGGACGGGCCCATCCTGAAACCGATGCAGGCTCACCACGAAGCCACGGTTCTCCAGCAGCTCGGTCAGGCGGGGCACTACACCCATGCACCACCCTCGCTCGTCATCGATCACTATCAGCAGTGGTATGGGTTCGAATGGCACAAAATCCCCGATTGGTGGTCACCCGATATCCGTCACCGATCCAACCAGCCACCTAAGCCCGGTCGGTGCGCACCCAACTGAGCTTGTCAGTTGACAGTCAATCCTGCCCCAACCGGCCCCTGTATCCTTGACCCTCAAGCAGACTGAGAGGTACACACGAGTCCGATTCACCTGATTCTTTCTGCTTTTGGAGCGATTTATGGCGCGCTGGCTGGTCACACGAGGAGACCACCAATTCTCGGCTGCCGACTTGAGCGAGCTGAAAACGCTCGCCCAATCGGGTCAAGTTGGGCCGGGCGATATGGTCCAGCCACCCGGTACGGCAGATTGGCTGTACGCCAGTGAACTGCCCGAGTTGGCCGAGCATTTTGATGGGGACAACGAGGTCGAGGACATCGACGACGACTGGAACACTAGCAAGAGCTGGTCCCGGACCCCCATTATTGTGATTCTCCTGGCAATCGTTGGCGTCGGCATCGTAGGAATGTGGAACTTCGGACAGAAGATGCCCAGCCATGAAGACCTTGAGATTCTCGGTGGCACCACCGGAATGAAACTGACCGAGATGATCGTCTCCAATGCCACCTCCATTCAGGCACAGCCCACCGAAGGTGGGACCCCAACCGGAAGCATCGCAAAAGACGACACCGTACAGCTCCTGGGCAAGCGCGGCAGTTGGTACGAAATCCGCAATTCCGCTGGAGCTCAAGGCTACGTGAAAGCCAACACGGTGGTACCCGCCTATTATTTTGCTGACTCAGAGACGCGACAATCCTACGACCCGGTCTACAACCCAGATCGCTATGTGTTCGTTAAGAACAGTTCCTGGATGCAGTTGCCCGATCAGCGAGAAGAAAACATCACGATGTTCCAGTTCCTGTTGCAGAACAAGAGCAAGTTCGCGATGACCGACATCAAGCTACTGGCCACCATCAAAGACAAGAATGACCAAGTGATCGAGACCCAAGAGATCGCGATCAGCGGTCCGATACCCGCCCACGATGGCGTCATGGTCGGCACTCTCATGCCCGCCAAGGACGACCCTGAAGGCGAGCCCAGGATGATGACGACCAGCATGCTCGAGCGGCTCGCAGAAAAGGATGAGAGCTTGATGTCTCGTTGGTCAGACGGCGTAGAGCTGCAGATGACATCCGAAGGATTCGTCGAAGCGAACATCGACCTCCTCCAGGTTCGGGCCATCGCCAAAGAACTATAAGCCAAGGCCAAACCCACAAAGGTTGGTCCCTAGGTTGCCGGCTGGCGGCTTGATCGATACGTGGCCTGCCAATCCAACGCGGAATATCCGCCCATCTTCTCAAGGAGAGCAACTATGACCCTCAACCGTGTACTTATTTTCAGCGCCTTCGCGTTTATCGCTGGCTGCGCGACGGCCGATCGAGTGAAAGCCCTCGAAGAAAAGGTGGCTTCACTTGAAGAAAAGGTGGAAGCCGGCGCGGCTGCCGCAGCGACTGGTGGCAAAACCGCAGCTCCAAAAGATGAGAAGGCAGAGAAAGCTGCTGCCGCTCTGTACGAAGAAGTTGGAAAGGCAGTCCGCGATGGTGACACCGAAGTTGCACGCGCCAAGCTTGGTGAACTCAAGGCCAAGTACGGCACGACCACTGCATACCGCCGTGCCCGCAAGATCGAGCGTGAGCTCGAGGTGATCGGCAAGGCCGCTCCCTCCAGCCTCAGTGTCGAGAAATGGTACACCGGTGAGACCACCATCGACTTCGCATCCGAGAAGCCCACACTCCTTGTGTTCTGGGAAATCTGGTGCCCCCACTGCCGTCGCGAGGTGCCGAAGATGCAGGCTACTTGGGACAAGTACACAGGCAAGATTCAGATGGTTGGTCTGACCAAGATCACCCGCTCTGCCACCGAAGAGAAGGTCGTCGAGTTCATTAAAGAAAACAAGGTGAGCTACCCAACCGCCAAGGAAGATGGAGAGCTCTCCAAGCACTTCAACGTATCAGGCATCCCAGCTGCTGCGGTAGTCAAGGGCGGCAAGATCGTCTGGCGTGGTCATCCAGGTCGCTTGAGCGACGCCATGATCGATGGCTGGCTCTAAGCTGAGGCTCTAAATAAATCAGGCCGCCTTCGGGCGGCCTTTTTTTTGGTCATCCTGCACCGACTCGTGCACCTCACTGCTCCGCTTCACCGGGCAGCGACCAAGTCCACCATCACCGCCGACCTGCGCTGATCTCCGATTTCCAAGACTCGAGTGGCCTGTACCCGCCAACCCGAACCCACCCAAACTTGGTCCAGCGCGTGCTGACTCAAGAAAGGAATACCTGCAACGTCATTGGGCCAGTTCGGACCCGTGACGGCTAGAGTCAGCCCAGAAGCCACCCAAAACCGAGATGCCACAGAAGCCGAGGACGGTGCCTGCATGTCTCCGACCAACACCACACCTCGACCGCCAACCGTCCTCACCGTTGCAGCAACAGTCTCCGCACCTTTCACTACACGCTCGGCCCAGGCTGAGGCGTCCAGCACTCCTGCGGGTGAGTCCAGGTGTGTAAAGACCAGCGGCACAACCCCGATGTTCGGCACATACGGAAACCCCAACATTGCCTGCGCACCATTGGGCTCCATGGACGGTAAGTCCACCAACCATTCATCCTTTTCTCCACCGCAAAACTGAAAACTTCCCCGGGTCACCACCATCGAGCCCCCGCTTGAGATGCTTCCTTTGAAGAATTTCACCTCCCCATCCATGGCCTCTTGGAGCTGGGCGCCGATGTCTGGATTGTCGGTTCCGTTAAGCAACACAATGTCGGGATGGGTAGCGATCACCTGTTTGATGTCATCGATCAGGTGGGGCCCGTGGTCCACCGTCCATGTGAGGAGCCGTACTGGGCCCTCCGCGGGCTTGCCCAACACCGAGCACCCCCGCAGCGCTCGGATTTCCTCCGAACCGCCCTGCAATGCCACCTCGGTTGCGGGACCCTCGTGGAGAACGACTGTGACCGCGATCATCGATGTGGCAACGGCGCCACAAGCCAACATCCGTCGCTCCATTAACGCCCAGACCACACCGTAGAGGCCAAGCGCCAAGACCAAGGGTTCGGCCAGGGCCAACCAGACTCCGTAGGGTCTGCTTACCATCCACGCGGTCGCAAACAATACCGCCGCAGGGAGTGCCGCCAACATCAGTGCCTTCCACAATAAGCTCGGTTGCTTCATGCCCCATGGTACCGAACTCAGGCGTGGTTGAGGGAATCCAATGCAAACCGAAAGATGCGTGGAAACCGAGCCAGAAATGGAACCAATCGACGCCGGAGCCAGTCTCGACGCCGAATAAATAGAAGGCCTGAGGTGAGAATCCAGTAGCGACGAAGCCCCGGACGGCACATGGCTGGGTAGGACTCTATCCGACTCGAAACCACGGCCTGAACCGCGGCGTTGGCTGTATACAAGCCCAAACGAATTCCTTCGCCTGTGATCGGATCGAGGTAGCCTGCCGCATCTCCAATCAACAGAATCCTGCCTTCCATCGGCGTCTTCACACGCTGCTCGAAAGGCCCGGCCCCCCGGGCTTCAGATACCGGCTCTCCGAGTCGGGCTGACAATGCCGGAAAAGCGTTCATCCACCGAGAGAAGGGATCGCCCGCCCCTGGTGGTTGCGCATCTGGGGAATACAGGATGGCCACGCCAACCTCATTTGGGCCCACCGGTGTCACATAAGCTTCCGCCAATGGGCTCCAGTGAATCTCCACAAACTCTGCCCAAGGTGCGACGGCAAAGTGACGCCGGATGCCCAGGCGGGGAGGAAATCGAGGCTCTGCCCCCAGTCCCAGCTGTGCCCGAATGGGTGAACGGAGACCATCGGCCGCAAACATCCAGCGGGCCCTGCAGCCCTCCACCGTGACGCCAGCATCGTCCTGACTCCACTCCTTGACACGCTGGACCCTCACGGAGATTCCCAACTCATCCACACGACTTCGAAGGACTCTATAAAGCTCCGTCCGTCGAACACCCAGTCCAGGCCCCATAGAGAATGTTGCTTGAGCCATCCCTGAATCGTCCACATACCGAATGCCATTGAATGGCATCCCAGCTGGACGGGCCACGCCCATTCGGTCCAAGGCCAACAGAGCTTTGGGCATCAGCCCCTCTCCACAGGCTTTATCTATGGTGCCAGCCTTCGCCTCAAAGACGACCACATCGAGGCCGGCTTGCTTGGCCATGATGGCAGCAGAGAGGCCGGCAGGACCTCCCCCAACGACCACGACATCAATCACTGGGACTATGCCGAGCATTCCACTCAGACCAAGCGCTGCGCGCGAGGGCGCCCGCCATGCGAAGTGGTGTGACTGCCTTGGGGGCTACCAGGGTGCCGGCCTGCCAGCGTGCCATGGTCTCACAACGGCGAATCTTACCACTCGATGTCCGAGGCAAGGTTCCCGCAGCAAGAGGAATGACCACATCTGGGTCCACACCGGTGGCAGCACGAACCGCCACTCGACACCGCTCAGCGAGGTCGTCCGCAACCTCACCACGGGTCTCTACGAACACAAAGATGCGCTCTCCACCCCCTTGAATTTCCGACACCACTGCACTGCACCCGGTACGAACCCCATCGACGGTATCGAGGGGTACTTCCAAGGTGTGCGGATTGTGATTGCGGCCACGGATGATGATCACGTCCTTTGCTCGACCCGTGATGTACAGCTCTTCTTCCAGGACAAAGCCCAGATCGCCGGTATCCAGCCAGTCACCGTCTCTCGGTGGCGGGCTGCCGTCCAGGTAGCGGTCCATCACCGAAGGCCCACTGGCCCACAGCCGACCAATATGCCCATCGGAGAGCACACTCCCACTGCCGTCTCGAATCTGGATCTCGAACCCACGAAGGGGGCGCCCAACGCTCGATATCTCAGCCCCGGACTCCACAATGACTGCGCGCCCACCGCTGAGTTCTTGGGCATCAAAGTGCCGCGACAAAAAGGGTGCGTCCGCTTCGCCAAAGGTAACAGCCAGTGCCGCCTCACTCAGCCCATAGACGGGCGTGAGGGCTTCCGGCCGGAGTCCCCAAGCAGCGAAGCGGTCAATGAAGGCTCGCATGGTGTCGGCACTGGTCGGCTCAGCCCCATTGAGTGCAAACCGCCAGCAGGACAGATCGACACCCTCCAGTTGATCATCCTGTATTCGCTCCACAGCGAGCGCATAGGCGAAGTTCGGCGCGGGAGAAATGAGCCCCCGATACCGACTGATGGCACGCAGCCACAGCGCTGGCTTGGCGAGAAATGCTTCTGGGGGAATCAAGGTCAGTTCCGCCGGATACATAAGCGCAGGGATTACACATCCAATGAGTCCCATGTCGTGGTACAGCGGCAGCCAACTGACCGCACTGGGGCTGAAGTCGTCGTCATCGGGCTCAATGTCTAAAATCGCATTGGCGTTGGAGAGCACCTGCCGATGGGTCAAGACAACCGGCTTGGGGGCTCCCGTCGTACCGGACGAGAACTGCACCATGGCCACATCATCGGGTTTTGGTGGCTGGGGTGTACACGCCACATCTTCCAACAGTGAATCCACCCGATGCATTCCGGCAGGCGGCCGATAGCGAGCGACAACCGAACCCATCAGCTTGCCGACCCGTGCATCGGTCACCATGATTTTGGCCTCGACCTGGCTCAGCATGGTCGCGGTACGCTCGAAGTACTCATCCAGGCGACCGAGTCGCACCGGTGGATACAGGGGCACTGGAATGGCTCCAATGTGGCAGCACGCGAAGAAAATGTCGGTGAACTCAGGCGTGGTCGGCAACACGATGGCCACCGTGTCGCCCGATGTCACCCCCTGTTTGACCAAGCCCGCTGCGAGACGGCCAGCGCGGCAGGCGAGGTCGGGAAAGCTTCGAAAGACCGCCTGCTCTCGCCGGTCCAGATACCGAAAGCCCGCACCCTCCAGGTTGAGTGAGGCCGCCCTCTGGAGGACTCTGTACAGCGTGCTTTCCATCAACGCTCGCCCAGCTTTCGGTGAATCAGGCCCACCAGATCGCTCACATCGCGGATCTGCTCCTCGTCATCCGGATCGAAACAAATCTTGAAGTGGTCCTCGATTGCTACCACCAGTGTGAGTCGCTGCATACTGTCGAGCTGGTCCGCCAACTCACCCGATGACAGCTCACCCTCCAGCTTCAATTCTCGGATGGCCACGGTAGAGAGTTCTTCTTGAATCTGTTGTCGGTTCACGGAACCCTCAGCTGTGATGTGGCTTGATTCTCGCAACGGATTCGCACAAGCATCAGCCACCCATTCAGGACGGTAAAGGCGATGGCCGTTCTCCATCCACCGAAAATCATGGGCAAGGCTACCCCCTCGAGGGCCACGGCAACATAATTGGGGTGCGACAAGAACCGGTAGGGGCCACCCGTTGCCCGCTCGGTGTCGGGAATCACAACGACCCTCGGATTCCAGCGGTGCCCCAGTGTACGGATGCACCACCAACGAAGCGTCTGGCAGAGGACGGCCAACACCAACATGGCGGGTCCAACGATGGGATGAAACGGTGGCGAAAAGAGCCATGCTTCTGCGACACAGCCCACCAAGAAGCCCGTGTGCAGCAACACCATCCAAGGCCAGTGGCCCTGGCCATACTCCACACCGCCCTGAGACATGCTCCACTGGTAGTTTCGGCGCCCCACCCGAAGCTCCACAAGCCGCTCGATGCCCGTCAGTCCCATGAACACGAAGTAAGCCGTCGCGGTGCTCACCATTGAAGGAGCACCAACTCAGAGCAAAAGCCCGGCCCCATCGCCATCAGCATGCCATGACTGCCTGCTGGCGGGGTGGCCTCCGCGAGGGTGTCTCGCAAGACCATCAGCACGCTGGCGCTCGAAAGATTGCCTACATCGTTCAATGAAACCCAAGTGCGTTTTAAGGCATCCGGCGGCAGCTCCAGGCATTCCTCAAAGGCGGTCAATACCTTGGGTCCACCCGGATGGGCTACCCAAGTCGCCACATCCTGCAGCCCCAAACCAAGCGAGCCCAGGAAGCCGTCGACGTCCGCGCGAATGTGGGTTCGAACCACATCGGGAACAGAAGCATCCAGCACAATCTGAAAGCCCGTATCGCTCACATCCCAACCCATTACCCGCTCTGTGTCTGGGTAGAATCGGCTCATCGTGGCCTGGACTCTCGGTCCTGTCAGGCCCAGCTTTGTTGCCCGCTCCTCGCCCACACCGACCAACGCGGCAGCCCCGTCACCAAACAGTCCACTGGCAATGAGGTTGGCAATGGAGAAGTCCCCTCGCTGAAGCGTGAGGGAACACAACTCCACACTGAGCAATACGCCCACTTCATTCGGGTGCCCCTCGAGGTAATCATGAAGCCTGGCGGTGCCCGCAGCGCCCGCGACACACCCAAGCCCAAACATGGGCACCCGCTTTACGTCGGTGCGCAACCCCAGCCGGTTCACCAGGCGTGCATCCAGTGAAGGTGTGGCAATTCCTGTGACGGTGGTCGTAAAGATAACGTCGACATCTTTCGGGGTAAGCCCCACAGCAGCCAATGCGTCTTCGACTGCCCGGGCTCCGATGACCGTCCCAACCTCAATGAATGCATCATTGGCCTCCCCAAAACTAAGGGACCGGTACCGCTCCATCGGAAGTGCGAGATGCCGCCCACCCACCTGCACCGCTTGGTGGAGTCGGACGAGGCGATCAGGGTTGTGGTGATGCTCCGACCAGCTCTGAAGAAAGCCCGCAATCAATGCGTCTTGGTCGTAGTAGTGGTCGGGGAGCGCCCCTGAAACGGATGCAATCAACATAATTGCGAATATGGTACCTTCTGCCGACCCCCTATGCGAACCCAAGAGGACCCAAATGTTTAAAACCTTTTCCTTTCTCTCCTTGCTTGCTTCCGCGGCCTTCAGTCCACTTGCCCAAGCGGGCACGTACAAGGGCAACAGCGCCGGCACCGTGACCTTCCACAACACGGCGTCTCTTCATGGGATTGAAGGCAAAGCGAAGTCATTCTCCACTTCCCTCGACACCGATGCGCTCAAGGGCTCATTGGTCGTGCAGACCAAGTCCATGACCACCGCACTGGGGCCACGTGACACCAAAATGCACGAGTTCTGCCTCGAGTCGGACAAGTTTTCGACCATCACCTTCTCTGTAAACAGCATCGAAGGTGGCGTGGAAGGGCTTAAGACCGGTGCTGGTACCGGAAGTGTCGTTCTAAAGGGCAGCCTAAAGATCCGAGACACCTCCAAGAATGTGAGCATACCGGCGACCTACAGCTTTACGGACAGCGGCCTCGCGCTGAGCGGCAAACATGCCTTCAAGTGGACCGACTTCAATGTCCCGGACCCGAGCATCTTTATCTCGACGCTCTACCCGGACATGTCCGTCGAATTCAATGTGAACCTCAAGAGCGAGTAGCTCAACTCTCGAGCTTGGTCCTCGGACCCCACTCGACCCGCTCTCCACCGGTAATGGCCTTGAAATTGGCCCGACCAATGGCGGCTTGACCGGTGTCGACGCAGTGCTCATAAGCCCTGGCCTCCATCTCGGTTCGTTCGTCTTCACCCATGGACAGAGAAGCCAGGACACCCTTTTTGAAGGCCGCCACTGCTGTGGGTGAGCGTCGAGCAGCGAGCAGCGCCAGCTCCTCCGCCCGGGCCGTGGCCTCGTCGCTGTTATCGAACAATTCGTCGACCAGACCGATGCGCAAAGCTTCCTCCCCCGTGATCCGCTCACCGGTCATCCCCAGACGGAGCGCCTGATTGGGGCCAATGATGCGAGAGAGCTCGCCCGTACCTCCGGCTCCCGGCAAGATTCCAATGCCCGTCTCCGGCAGGGAAAACCGAGCTGACTTGGTCGCGATCCGGTAGTCGGCAGTGAGCAGAAACTCGGTGCCCCACCCCAGTGCCAGACCATCCACCACCGTGACGTGAAACACCGGTGCCCGGCGAAGCCCTGCAAGGGTCGTCCGCTGCCACCGAACATGGGTCTTTATCTGATCGTCTGACCAGCCCACCCGCTCCGTCACATTCGCACCAGCGATAAAGATCGACTTCCCGCTGCGGGTCACCTTGTCGCTGGTAGTGATCAATGCACCTACAGTTCCAACCTCCAAGTGCGCGGTCAATGCGGACCAGTCCTTCAATTCCACAGAGCCCATCTCATTGACGGAACCATGATTGATGTTGATTCGAAGGACCGAACCATCTGCAGACAGGCTCGGGTGGAGAGAAGTCAAACTGATCACAGGCATGGCCGCGCTCTAACCCGAGGGCCCGGTTATGTGTCAGTCAAACTTCGGAGGAACCGATGCGCAGCACAATCCTGATGATTTCCTTGGCCCTCGCTACTGCTTGTTCTGGCATTGAGGGCGAGTGGTCCGGCAAGATGAAATGCGAAGATGGCCGCAAGGGGCCCGCTGACTTCACCATTGAAATGAACGAGTTCGGTGACACTGAATTCGAGGGACGGATGAGCAATGCGCTGACCTGTCGCCAAGACAATGACGACGAGACCGATGACATCGAGTGCGACTTCGTGATGGTCGGTACGATTGGCTCCGCCGAACGCAACATCGATGGGGGTGTCATACTCCGTGTTGACTCTTGCACCGCAGATGGGGGTCCGTTGGGATCCATTGGCTTCGGTTGCGAGGACCCCACGACCACATGGGAGGGCCGCTCTTTAAAAATCGACCACCAAACCAGCGGCGACGTCTTGTGCAGAATCGAGTTGGAGCGACAATAAACTCAGGAGCCTAGCATGGGGCAACGCCAGACCAACCCATCCAGTTCCGAGACCGATGTATTGATCATTGGCGGCGGTATTACAGGCGCTGGAGCCGCACGAGATGCTGCACGCAGGGGCGTCCGAGTCGTCGTTGTAGAACAAGGCGACATCGCCAGCGGCACCAGCTCACGGTCCTCCAAGTTGGTACACGGTGGTCTTCGATACCTGGAACAAGGTGAAATCTCTTTGGTCTTCGAAGCGGTAGCTGAGCGGCGAATTCTCCTCGAGATCGCACCTCACCTGGTCCGCCCGATGCCATTCCTGTTGCCCGTTTTTGGGGACTCTCGAAGGGGAATGTTCACCATCAATATAGGCATGTGGCTGTACGACGGCTTGAGCCTGTTCCGCTCGCCAAAGGTTCACAAGACCCTCAGTCGAGCCAAGGTGCTCAAGGCCGAGCCAGCGCTTCGCTCCGATGGACTCAAAGGCGCGCCGGTGTACTACGACTGCGCAACCGATGACGCCCGATTGACACTGGAGACCATGCTCGATGCCGAACGCCACGGCGCAGAGATTCGAACCCACACCCGGGTGACTCGCCTGCTGCGCGAGGGCCGAAATGTGGTGGCAGCCGAGGTGCGAGATCAGCTCACGGGCGAAGTCTCCACGATCACAGCGAAAGCCATCGTGAATGCGACGGGTCCCTGGTCCGATGACACCCGCGCCCTCGATGGTACTGTACCGACACCCAGAATGCGGCCAACCAAGGGCATTCACATCGTGGTCAGCGCCAAGCGCCTGCCCATCACCCATGCCGTGGTATGTCTGCACCCCACGGATGGACGGGTCTTCTTTACCATTCCATGGGGTGACGAAACCTACATCGGAACCACCGACACCGACTTCGCAGGTGATCCTGGGGCGGTCAAAGCCAACAGGGAGGATGTGGCCTACCTGATCGCAGCAACCAATGACTACTTTCCAGAAGCGTCCATCGGCCCCGACGACGTGATCGCTACCTGGGCAGGTGTTCGACCACTCGTAAGCCAGGAGGCGGCAGAGACCGAGTCGAGCGTATCTCGTGAGCACATCATCACCGTCGAGCCCGATGGACTCATCACCATCGCTGGCGGAAAACTGACCACCTACCGACGAATGGGTACAGAACTCATCAACCTGGTTCTGGAGACCCTCGACGACCGCGGCGAAGGCCTGACAGGACTCCAAATGCCTGAGACCGATCTGAACCCGCTGCCTGGAGCGGTTGGGTGGCCGGAGTCCGGTGATTGTGAAGCGGTAGCTGAACGAATTCTGATTGCATCTGACGGCCTGCTGACCAAGCGTACCGCCGACCTATTGTCCAAGAGCTACGGCATGAGGGGGATCAATATCGCAGAGTTGGTTGTGGCTGACCCAGCCTTGGCC